>JBDLIZ010000246.1:0-7505 GCA_039714615.1 Pseudomonadota bacterium
GGTCCTCAAGGTCAAATTCGAGGTCAACGATCTCGTCTTCGACGCTGTGCATTTCCTGCTGCAGTTCGTTAAGCTCGTAGAGAATCATTACCCGCTGATCAGACTTGAGGCCATCCCCGATCAGGGCCGCCAGTTTTTGGGCCCTGTTGTCCTGGAGGTTGGAGAGTGTTTGTTTACGGCTATTGATGTCTGAATGGGTCCTGTTTACCGCAGAGCGTGCCTGGTAGAGTTCCCGGCCGGCATAATAGGCATCGCGAAAATCACCTTCCAGTGCCACAGGGCAAACGGTGGGCAAACCACGTCCGGCATTGCCGAGCCGGTAGCCATTGTCAGCCTTGCAGTACTGTTGCAGGCCTTCCTCGCGGCCGGCACGGTAAGTATCCAGATCCGGGACCACGGAGTGTTTCGCACAGTCCTTTCGATACTTGCCGACCACAGCGGCGGATTTGCCGGCAATGCCGTCCTGGTAGCCGATCAGGCGCCAGTCGGCGAGCATGCATTCGTCCTTGTCGAGGGTGGCACAGCCTTGCAGCATTACCAGTACGACCAGGATGGCCACGGTGAAGAGTGTGTTGCGTTTGTGTGTCTGTTCCATGATATTTCCTGCCTGAAATCCCGTTTATGCACCGCCTGGCGGCAGCTGACTCCTTGTATATAGCGGCCTGCCAGGGAAAATCTTGCGGGATGGCCGGGTTGTTCAGACGGCCTGTGTCAGCTCTGCGGGAATTTCATAACCGGCCTGCTGCATACTATGGAGTATCAATCCGACAGTCTGTTCCATGCCAAAGCGGTCCGTGTTGATGGCGAGATCATAGTCGCTGCAATCATTGATGCCTGTGCCATAGAGTTGTTGCAGGTAGTCGGCACGCTGGCGATTGACCGTCTCGACACGCTCCCTTGCTGCCTCGAGGTCGAGTTGTTTGTGTTCGGGGGATAAGGGATAAGTAGAATAAACGACCTTTCTCTCCTTTAACAAAATCGGGTAGACCCGAGCCGGTTTCTGACTCGACTTGGGCAAATAAAGTCTCGGCGTATTCCTGTACCAGATGGTACAGAGTTGTCTCTTCCGGACGTCGCCGTTTGTAGGGTACGCATTTGCCTGCCCGTACAGGCGCCGACGCAGATTGAACCACCTCTTCTCTCGTCCCTGAGTTGTGCCACTTCATAGCAAGAAAGCTACGCAAAAAAAAGCCACCATCCCCGCCGTGGGGAGGTGGCTTTCTCACATACTGCGTTGCCTGGACAGCTAGGCAGCCTTTTGCGTAACCGACTTCACGCTTTCCTGGCCGAGTTTCTGAGCCTTTTCGCTGAAGGCACTACCCAGCTCAGCAACCGCCTTCGCATCACCAACAATCCTCTCACGGGCATTCTGGACCAGCTCATTCTGTTTGGCGATGTACGCCTGGAAGGCCTCGGCATCCTTCACTTCCAGTGCCGCCCTTAGCTGGGAGAAGCCCAATGCATAGTAGCTTTGCACGCTGGCGATCTGCAGGGCAACCAACTTTTCGGCATTATCAACGACTAACCGGTTCAATGCCTGTGCGGGGGCAAGTGTCTTCTTGGTCTGTTCAACTAAAGTGGGGAAAATTTCTTTGTTCATTGCTTAGGCCTCTGGATGGTGGATTACTGATTTGTTGCGGTGCAGCATAACATAGGAATTGCTGCGTTGCAACATTTTTGTGGTTTGGGGTGGTTACAGCGAAGCTGTCATGACCCCCGGTACCACCGTGGCTCCCCCTACTGTGGTAAAAAACAACGGATCAAGGGCTATGACGAAGTGGGCCTCGCTCGTGTCCTACGGCATGACCACCGACCTGCTCCGGGATGTGCTCCCAGTAGGCGAATCCCTCAATGCAGGGACCATACGGAATCATTTACAGGCTGTCGCTCCCAAACGCTCGGCTAAGGAGTGATCGCTCATTGGCTCACTGAAAGACTCTGCGCTATACCAGGTAGCACCAAAGTCTCATCTTGCCCCTGCGCGACCCTCAGGGTCGCTGGTGGTTGTTGTATCAACGGTTGCAAGACCGGTGCAAACAGGCGCAGGAGCTGCACGGCCAGGGTGCTGGTAAAATGATAAACCGCCGCATCCGGACCAGGGACATGGGCCGTCATCACACCGTAGAAACGGTCATCGATGAAAAACATAAAGGTAGCGCTGCGATTGACCACCCGTTCCTTTAATAGGCGCCCTCCGGGACCATAGGTCCGGTGACGGTGATCTCCCGTTCCGGTCTTACCACCAACGATCAGGGAACGGCCGTCACGGTCCAGGAAGGCGTCCTGGATCCGCCTGGCGGTTCCCTTCTGTACGGTACCGATCAATGCACGGCGTACCGCCATGGCCACCTGCGGGGCGAGTACCCGTTGACCTTCCGCGAGCAATGGACTCAGCACGGTCTCATAAGGGGTCTGTTCGGCAAATTTCAGACGTTCGAATCTGCGGGTGGGATACCGAACACCCTCATTGAGAATGATACCCATCAGTTCCGCCAGCGCCGCGGGCCGGTCTCCCGAGGAACCCAGGGCCGTGGCATAAGAAGGTACCAGCGACTCAAAGGGATAACCCAGGTTTTGCCAGGCCTGCTGGATGGCCATGAATGCCTCGATCTCCAACAGTGTCTGGATACGCCGGTCTTGAGCCCTTTTATGACGGGTCCTGAACAACCATCGATAGACAGCGATGCGTACATCACGGCTGGCCCTCAGGAGCTCATTTAAAGTCGCCTTTGGTTGGCGATGTAGATAGGCAACAACCCACAGCTCGAGGGAATGAATACGAGTAATATAAGCCCGATCAGACCAGCCGAGCCTTTCAACGCCCTGGTTCCTGTAGAGTTTGGCTAGTGCAGGGTTGGTCAGCTGGGTGTGCGGCAAGAGATCGCGCATCCTTGCACTGAAGTTCTCAAGAGCGATTCCCGGAGCCACGGCACGCAAAACGGTCGCCAGTCTTTTGGGGCTTGATCCTGCCCTGCGTAACAATATTTCCAGCGATTCGCCCACGGCGTGCCCACTGTGTTGGCGATAAAACCTGTTCACCAACAATCCTCCCTCCCGCTCGGCAAAGCGTCTGAGATAGGCCTTGCGCAGGGGATGATCGAGGTTCTCCAAAAGACCGACCGTTGAATCCACGACACTGCGTTCGCAGTAGCGCACGATGTCACGCATCAAGCGAACGAAAACCAGATTGACCGAACGGTGAAAGGCCTCGAGCACGGTCAGCAGCTTCTCGTCATCGTCAGGGCTGAAATTGCTAAACCTGTGCATCCCTCCGCCGGTATAAAAACGCCGCGATGGACTGGCCGAATAGCGCCGTTGCAAGGCTGCTTCCAGAAATTCGGAAAGCCCCAGATCCGGATTGTTGGACAGGCGTTCGCGCGCCCAGCGGGACAGACGGTCCGGGTAAGGGACCTCAAACTGCTCAACCCCACGGGCATCGAGACCTGCAAGACGTTCATGCAACTCGGCCATTATTTGCAAATAATGGACCAGGGTCCGCAGCTTGGCTGTTGAGCCGAGATCCAGCCGCATGCCCTCGGCCATATTGAATGGCTGATCATAATTATCCGTCTGGACCCGCAACCAGTTGACACCCGGCCCACGTTCGTAAAACGAAAAACTGTAGATCACCCGGGCGGGGTCTCCGCGATCCAGCATCCGGTGGCGATGCAGACCTGCTTGGACGACCCGCTCGGGATCTGCCAATTCTCGCAATATAGTCGTTATCCCTGCTGGGTTTTGTCATCCAGTGTGGTCTCGACCGTCAGATCAAGACGATCGAGATCATATAGACTGTCCAATCCCAGCAGAGCGGCAAGTTGAGTACGCAGCGTATTGGCGGTCTTGTATTCCTGGTATCCATAAAACGGCACCCGCATGGGGCTGGCTTCAAGCCGCAGCGGCAAGGCCAGGGCCCGATCGCGCAAATCGAAAGAAATCACGCCTTGTCCTGCGAGCAGCCTGAGATAGGCATCGGTGAGGGAAAACAATGCCTTGGGGTTACGCACCAGGAACTCGGTTGGACGTCTTTGTGCCAGCAGCAGACTCAGAACCTGTTTATAGGCCAAGGCCATTTCATTGTCATGGGAACCAGGCGTACCCAAAAGGTGGTTTACATGATCCAGCTGCTCGCCATACCATGCCTTTAATCCCGCGGCCAGTCCAATCACTTCACCAAACCGGGGCACTGCAGCGAGGGGAAGCGAATTGAGATAACGGACCACGATGCGCTTTTGCATCTCCATGGTCTGCTCGCCTTTAAAGTAGGCCCGCAGACTCGCCGAGGCGACCTGACGCAACTTTTCCTGCACGCTTCGAGTAATACCGTCAGGGCTGTGTCTAACCTTTTCCAGCTGTGTAGCAAGCGTACTCCCCCCAGATGGGTTGTGGTCTTTATCCACGATACCCATGGGAAATTCGAATATGGCCCTGAACAAGCGGTCCCATTCTATGGCGGGATTGCGCTTTGGATAATTCGCATCCAACAGCTCCCTGTTCTCGATCGCAAGTAGACTGGCAACGATCAATGGAGGAATTTCGCTAAACCGTGCATATATCCGTTGCGGATGGCGAGCGTTGAATATGATCTCTCCTTCATGATCGAGCAGACGCAGACCGGCCTGGTCTTTTTCCATATAGGGTGGAAACAGGCCCAGTGCCACCCAGTCGAGTAAAGCGGGTGAGAAACGTGCTTGAGCGCTTATCCCATAGCCCCTGCCCTGCAATTGATGCAATAAGGCAGGCAGGCGACTGTATCCAAGGCGCCGGTCGTAAGGACCCTGTTCAGGAAATCGTATCCAGGGGCTAGGCCCGCTTTTTACATTAGTAGTCAAGGTCTTAGCGATGGATGAAAGCTGTTTGGCCTGCATCCCCGAGGTACGCATCTCCCACAGGAGCAGGCCTGCACCCGCCGTCAAGATGACCGTAGTGAAAATAAGACCCCATCGGACTCTCATTAGACTCCTCCTGGCTTAGGAATGCTACCGAAACAACTTCCCCACCTAGCTTGCCTTATCGTCCGTCTTCGGCGTTGCAATAACAGTTACATAGCTAGGCTATGCGCCTGTTATCGCGCCTTGAATACGAACGATCATTCGGCGCCAGTTAGGGAAGTGTGTCGTTCGCATTCCTTAGGTATCCCTCACTTGCTTGCCCATCTCCACCGGACCGAGCCCTTTGCGACAAAGGCTTTTCACCCCTTCCTGTATCTGGGTATCCTGATAAACGCAAAGAAAACGTCTGATGGACTTTTAGGAGCCTGTCAGACTTAGGACTGATCTACTGCGGAAAAGCCGGATTTGGACAGAGGGTTTGTCGATCCTTTTCGTTACACGCTACCGCTATTCGCCTCAAACGATCGACAAATCTGCCTCAAACCGTCTTTCCCTCGCGACGACCACCTAAGTCCGGCAGGCTCCTATGAGCCAACGCCCGTCAAACCAAACGGTTGACTCCAGTTGTCTTCCTTTCGAGTTATGACTGATTAGACCGGCTGGTGCGGTATATGATTGCCCGTGGGAAAGGCTGGCCGCTGATTTGCAAGGTGCAGGCGAGGATACTGCGGATTGTCAACACACGAAGAGCCGACAGGTAATCAACAGGCCCATTGATAGTTGACAACTCGTCAACTTATGAGAGGTCGGTATCGATCCAGGGTTGTTTTTCTGAACAAACCCTTGAGAATTCAGCCTTACAATACCTAAACTGTTGGTAAATTATCGCCTCGCGAAAGAAATTGGCATTCCCTCCCAGATCGGGACCCTAAACCACAACAAACGCATGAAGGTCATCATCATCGGAGCCGGGATCATCGGGATTACAACGGCGTGGTATCTGGCACAGCGCGGTGCGCAGGTGGTGGTGTTCGACGCCCGCCCCGGGCCGGCTGAGGGCTGTAGTTTTGCCAACGGGGGGCAATTCAGTTACGCCTACAGTGAACCGTTGGCCTCCCCGGCCATGCGCCTCAAGTTATCCTCCCTGTTATTCCGCCGTGACCATACACTGCGCCTGGGATCCGGGGCGTTCCCCTCTCTCATACCCTGGGGATGGAAATTTTTACGCAATTGTACGGGGCGTGCCTTTCAGTCCAATCTGAGCAAGGTCCTGAAGCTTGCATTGTACTCAAGAGGCGTATTGCATGATCTGCTGGATCACCATGAGCTGTCGTTCGACTACCGCCGCACCGGTAAACTCCATGTTTATGGTGATGCCGCGGATTTGGTTGAGGCTGAAAAGGTGGTGAGGCTCAAAGCGGCGTTGGATTGCCATCAGAAGATTCTCGACCGGCAGACCTGTCTTGCTCATGAACCAATGCTCGCCCACTTCGGGGGAGAACTCGTTGGTGGAATCTTTTCGCCTCTGGACGAGTCCGGTGATACTCGAATATTAACGCATCGGCTCATGGAAAGGCTGGTCTTAGACGGGACGTGTACGTTCCGATTTAAAGAACCGGTAGTGCGGATAGAGCGGGTTGGTGACCGAGTGAAACATATCGCGACGTCGGAAACACGTTATGAGGCCGATACGTATATCGTCTGTGCCGGTGCGCTCAGCGGCAGGCTGTTGCGCCCACTCGGTCTTCGGCTTGCGATCCAAGCTGTAAAAGGCTACAGCATCACCGTTCCAGCCACCCCTCAGACACCGGATGTCAATATCACAGACATGTCCCGGAAAATGGTCTACACCAGACTGGGAGATCGTTTACGCATCGCCGGAACCATGCATATCAACGGCTACGACGAGCGTGTTTCCGATATGTCGATTCACCACTTGTTGAACACGGCCAGTGAACGTTTTCCGTTGGCCGGAGATTATCAGAACCCCTCTTCTGCTTGGGCTGGACTTCGCCCCATGACCCCGGATGGCGCCCCTTTCATTGGGGAAACGGCCTACCATAACCTGCTGCTCAACACCGGACACGGTATGCTCGGAAGCACACTGTCCTTCGGTAGCGCAAGATTGCTTACGGATTTACTTTATGGGACCAAGCCCACAATCCCCACCGAGGGGTTCCGAACCGACCGATTCTATCATCCACCCTCGTAATAGAGCCGACCTTGGTCGTAGACAAACCCACCCTCACTGAGATTTCTTAGGAATGCGGACGACACAGTTGCCTAACTGGCGCCGAATAATCGTTCGTATTCAAGGCGTGACAACAGGCGCGTAACCGGGCATTGTTGTATTGGCGGCCTGATAGTCCGCTATAAACTCATCCAATGCTTTGTTAACTGCCATACACGCGATGCTGCGCACTCTTCTTTCCACGGCCCACGCCTGAACATTTGTCCACCAAGTCTTACCGATCAATAGCTTTCGTGAATGGTTGGATGACCTTTGTATCCCGTGCACTGGTTCAGCCAATTCCAGATCAATAAAGATTGGATATATTCTAACTGCCTCGCCCTCATCTGAAGGTAAAGCAGGTTCGATCGAATCGGCAAAATAATTGAGTGTGAGTTTCGGAACACCTTCTGCTGCCTCATGATTCTCCAGCACCCAGATCC
>JBDLIZ010000247.1:0-7493 GCA_039714615.1 Pseudomonadota bacterium
TGGTTCCGAAGCTATCGCCCAGGGCATCGAAGATACAGAATTTAAGACCTATTTCATTGCCCATCACAGTACCGGACTGACGGCTTCCGAGGATTTCCCAAGCGCGATTGCAGGAAAAACCTTTACCTTTGGTTCCAAGGGTTCGACTTCAGGCCGTTTGATGCCAGAATTTTTTATTCACGAACATCTTGGTAAAGCGCCCAACAAAGTATTAAAACGAGTTGGCTTTAGTGGCAATCATTCACGTACCATCGCATTGGTGCAGACGGGTGCATATCAGCTTGGCGCAACAAACTACAAGGTTTGGGAACAGGAAATGATGGCCGGCAAGATCGATACGAACAAAGTATCGGTGATCTGGGAGACACCCGCTTACCCTGACTATCAATGGACAATCCGTGGTGATATCGATAGCGTTTGGGGAGCCGGATTCAAAGCGCGTATTAAACAGGCCTTACTTGACATAAAAGACCCTGCCCTGCTGGAAACCTTTCCACGTAGCCGTTTTATCAGTGCCAATAATGATGATTACCAGCCGATTCTCGATACTGCAAAAAAGATTGGGCTGATCGATTAATCGCCGCGCAAAATCCTGCCGCTATGCTTCATCTTGAATCTGCTAACGCATCCTATAAAGATAAAAAAGCACTGACGGATATAACGCTACATATTCCTGCAGGACAGAAGCTCGCACTGATTGGTCATAGTGGTTCCGGCAAATCTACGTTGCTAAAATTATTGTACCAACAGCGGCCTAAAGACATCGCACTGGTGCCACAGGACTATGGGCTGGTTAACAGTTTGTCGGTGTTCCACAATGTTTATATGGGCCAGCTCGGACGCCGAGCACTCTGGTATAACCTTGTCAATTTAATCAAACCACTAAAGAAACCGATTGAAGATGTTAAGGAAATCCTCGATATCGTCCAGCTCAGCGAAGAGTTGTTTGAACCGGTCGGCCAGCTTTCCGGTGGCCAGCAACAGCGAACCGCCATTGCTCGTGCGGTGATGCAGGCGGGTAACATCCTGTTTGCTGATGAGCCGGTTTCATCACTCGATGAACAACAATCAAAACTGGTGATGGGATTCTTGTGCGAGCGATTTGAAACAGTGGTACTCGCTATGCACGACATTGACCTTGCCCTTAACTATTGCAACCGTATTGTCGGGCTGGTTCATGGACGAATTACCCTCGACGCACCGGCAGATAGTCTGAAGCGAAGCGACTTGCTTGATATCTACGGTGAATAGCCCAACGACTTATCGTCGTTCACCACGGTGGATAATAAGCTGGCTGTTGGTATCGATTGCCATCGCCTGCCTTCCCTTTGCCGACCTGACGATCAACACCTACGACCCCTTGGCTGAACTGGGTCGACTCTTCTCGGGCCTGCTACACCCATCACTAATCAGTATCGAAAAACCACTTGAAGCATTATTACAAACTGTTGCATTTGCTTTACTTGGTGTAACATCAGGCAGTTTAATTGGCTTTGCTTTGGCACAATTATTTCACTTCCGACTGGTGCGAATAATCTGCGCATTAGTTCGTGCTGTACATGAATTATTCTGGGCGCTGATATTCCTCCAGATATTTGGTCTACACCCGTTAACCGGCCTATTGGCTCTCGGCCTTCCATACGCCGCTACTTTTGCCAAAGTCTATGCTGAAATTCTGGAAGAAGGTGATCGCCGCGCTTACGATACCATTCGCCAGAATGCCGGAACAAGCGCTGCCTTTTTCTACGCGCGATTACCGGACTTATGGCAACACTTCCTTACCTATACTAGCTATCGTCTGGAATGCGGCTTACGTTCCAGTGCAGTCCTTGGATTCGTCGGCTTGCCGACACTCGGTTATTATCTGAACACCGCGTTTCTGGAGGGATCATATTCAGAGGTCTGGGCCTTGCTGATCTTGTTCTATCTTTTAATCGCCAGTATTCGCTACTGGATGCGACCGCGGCTACTGCCGGTTCATTTGCCAGTGGCACTTTTCATCATTGCTAATGACAGCACGATTTCATTTGCAAATGTTAAGCGATTTTTCACTCAGGATATTGTCCCATCACCGCTTCGTCATGGCGATGGTCTGAACGAGCTGTGGCAATGGTTCTCCGATCTATTTATTAGTGAGGCACTGCCCGGCATAGTTAACACCTTGCTACTGACACAACTCGCGCTGATCCTGACCGGGGTTATCGCCTTGCTATGGTTCCCATTGATCTCAAAGCTATTTTTTGCCCGATTTGGTCGTAGCGTGGGGCATCTTTTTCTTGTCATTATGCGCTCTACGCCAGAATATATTCTGGCCTTTATTCTGTTAACGCTGTGGGGGCCATCGATGCTGCCAGCAGTCATTGCACTGGCACTGCACAATGGTGCAATTATCGGCCATTTGATAGGCCGCTACAGCGATGCACTGCCATTGCGGCCAGATGCAACGACTGGGCTAAACCGCTACGCCTATGAAGTCGTTCCACGAATCTATGGTCAATTCCTCGCCTACCTGTTTTATCGCTGGGAAATCATTCTGCGCGAGACGGCTATCCTCGGTATCCTTGGAATTGCGACACTCGGCTTTTATATCGACAGCGCGATTCAGGATATTCGACTAGACCGCGCGATGGTGCTGATTGGAATTACTGCTGCATTAAATGTCTGCATTGATGCATTGTCACGCCATATTCGATCACGATTGAGGCTGTCAATGGGGCCGGAGCAAGATTCCGCCAAATCAAGACCGTAGGAATGCTCGTGCATTACTCGCGCGTATTTTTCTCAATCCTTCGCCCGCCTTGATTTCATAAATCCGACCGGCAAAGATCTCTAGAAATTCCTCTTTGAATCGAACATGAGCCATGTTAGCAACCCCCCACGGGTGAGCCCAGAAACCGTCTCCCGCCAGTCCCAATTCCGCAATGCCGGCAGTGATGGATATCATGACAACTGACTCTCGATGGTCTGAATAATCCGTTGGTAATCTGTCTTCCCGTTAGGCAAGTACAGCATCTTATCCATAACGAGATAGAAAGAGGGACGCATATAAGAAGGAAGTCTCTGGTTGGCATGGATTCGCAATGCCTGCATATCTGTGTCTGCTCCTGAGATTGCCGCTGCGATTCGAGCACCACTTACCGGGTCTGGAATAGCCACGACCGCGGTGGATATTACGCCAGTTACTGCGTTCAATATCTGTTCGATTTCGGCGGGTTCGATACGATAGCCGGCGCTCTTGATCATTCGGTCCAGTCTACCGTGATACTCGAATTCTCCCGCTGCGTTGATTGAAACCTTATCGCCGGTATGCAGCCATCCCCCATCGTCTACCGGAAGTACGGGTTCTGCGTTATTCCAGTAGCCAGACATCAGGCATGGACCTTTGATCAGCAGTTCACCATGTTCCGGTTCAATTCGGGCTTCAGCCCCGCAGGCGGGTCTGCCGATAGGAATCGCCTGCTTAGCCACAAGGCGGTCTCGGTCTACCGGCCAGAACAAACAGACATTGGTCTCGGTGGGACCGAACAGATTAAAAAATAGGGTATCAGGGAGCAGTTGGGACAGATTGATCAATCCGGAGGTAGGGAAAACTTCTCCGGCAAACAGAATTTGTCTCAGATCAGGCAGTGATTTCTTGTGCAGGCCGCCTTTTGCGGTAATGAAGCCCAGCATGGAGGGAACGGTATACCAGATAGTAATGGAATTCTGACCGAGCCAATCAACCAGTTTGGCCGGAGCCAGTTTTAATCTATCGGGAATAATACAGGTGGTTGCCCCTGCGCAGGGGCCGGAGAACAAATCAAACAGAGAGAGATCAAAGTTAAAGGGCGCCAGGTTTGCGATACGATCGCTTGTCCTAATACCGAAGGTATCCTGTGACCAATGCGAAAATGCAGATAGTGCGCGATGTGAGATTACAACCCCTTTCGGCATGCCGGTGGATCCTGATGTATAGAGAATAGCCGCATTATCCTCAGGATCGCTCAAATGAACTGTTTCAAATGAGTTATTCTGAACAGCAAGATCGGTTAGATCAATAGTTTGGATGTCTTCCTGTAGGTCCCATTGGGGCATTTGGCGCTCGCCAATAACCGCGCGGCACTGGCAGTCTCGAACAATATGAGCAGTACGTTCACTTGGACCCGAGCTATCGAGTGGAACATAACAACTACCAGAGCAGAGGATGCCGTATATCGCGACCACTGCGCTCATCCCCCGTGGAAGATGGACGGCAACGTTATGGCCCGGTCCGATTCCCTGTGCCCGAAGAGAGGCGCTAAGAGCCGTTGCCTGCTCAAACAGCCGGCGTGCCGAGAGCGCTCGGCCCTCAGCTTCGAACAGAACACGTTCCGGCGCCAGTTCCTGTAACTGGCATAAGTGAGATATCATATCCATGTGTGGCTTTGGCTGATTGAGCCTGAGACAGACACCTAGGAGCCGGTCGGACTTAGGACGATCTACTGCGTAAAAGCCGGATTTGGACAGATTTGCCAATCCTTTTCGTTACACGCGACGGCTATTCGCCTCACAAATCCGCCGGGAGCGGATTTGGACAGCCTCTGGCTGCTCAACGAGGGCCAACCAGGGAAGGTTGGCATCAAACGATCGACAAATCTGCCTCAGACCGCCTTTCCCTCGCTACGATCACCTAAGTCCGACAGGCTCCTAGCCGGCACCCAGTGCCATCGCTATCTTTCTAGCCGACTTGAAATCGGTTTTCCCGCTGCCCAGCTTAGGCAGCTCTTGAACAGAATGGATTCCCGCCGGGATCATTAACGGACTGCATTTAGCGGCGATCAACTGCTGTCTTAGCCCATCGCTTGCACCATTGCCGTTGACCATCAATATAATTTTTTCACCTTTTTTAGGATCGGGCATACTGACAGCCACCATCTCCAGTTCGCTATCGTTTAAGACCTGGCGTACTTGATCTTCCACTGCGGACAAACTAATCATCTCGCCACCGATCTTGGCAAAGCGTGAATAGCGATCGACGATGGTTAAAAATCCGTCCTCATCGACATGGCCCTGGTCGCCGGTTTTGTACCATACGATGCCATCGATCTCGACCAGCACATCGGCGGTTTTTTCCGAATCCTTCAAATAACCCATCATGACCTGGGTGCCGCCGATCAGGATTAGGCCATCCTCTCCGATCGGCAGGTCTTCCAGCGTTTCAGGATTCACGATGCGCAAACCGGTTCCGGGCAGAGGCATTCCCACGGTACCGAGTTTTTGTCCCGCCTGGATGCGCCAATAGGTAGTATCCATTTGATCCGGAATATTCACGCATGCAACCGGGGTGGTCTCGGTGGCTCCATAGCCTTCATAGATATCTTTATTGAACTTTAACTTGAAGGCCTCACGCACATCGTTATTGAGTTTTTCTGCACCGGCTACCACGACCCTGAGTGATTCCAACATCGGCGGGGGTACACGCCGATTCTTGGTATAAAGACGCAGAAATGTCGACGTTCCACAAAAGACCGTTGCATGGTATTTGGCAATCGCCTTGGCGACATTGACCGCATCCGTTGGATCCGGGTGGCATACCAGTGGCACCCCCTCGATTAATGGCATAAAACCAGTCACCGTCATACCGAACGCATGAAACAACGGTAAGGTCCCCATCACAACATCATCAGCCTGGGTATTCAGTGCATCGGAAACCTGTTTGATGTTACCCATGATATTTTTATGGCTGAGCACGACGCCTTTGGGCTCGCCCTCGCTGCCGCTGGAAAACAGAATCGCCGCCGGACTTTCGATAGCCGTTTTTTTACCGAACAAGGTGAAGAGTAACCGCGCTGGAAAGAGTTTTACCAGAACGAGCAGACCGAGTTTGGTCGCGTTACTGATCTCATCCTTTAGATCCTCTAGATAATACACCTTGACGCTTGCCAGTAATTGACTGAGATCTACGCCTCTTTTTTGTAACTTGTCCACGAACCTGCGGGAGGTATAAATACTTTGGATCTCGGCCTTGTTTACGGCCGCTTGCAGTGCCTGTAAGTTGGCCGTGTAGTTAAGATTGACTACGGTCTTTGCCCGCATCAAGGTGGCCATGTTGACGATGATCCCTACACTGCTGGTAGGCAATAATAAACCGATGTTCTGCTCGGGGCTGTATCTTCGGATCAGCCGGGAGAATGCGATGGCCGCGGTCAGTGTCTTAGCATTGGAGAGAGGCTCACCCCGGCTATCTGCGACACCCATCGCTGAACCCAGGCGTTTAACGGTACGGCACCATTCAAGCGGCAGCGGGTCAAGCGTATGCGTATAACGATCCCAAGCCCTGATTGAGAGTTCGAACACCTTTTTTTTCAACTCCGGCGCGCAGGTATCCATTGGCAGGGGTTTACCAAAGGCGACGATGATATCCCGTTTGGTCCCCTGTTTGCGGTTGAAGCGCAACTTGGCGCTGGAGCGTGAGAACCAGGTTCCCCACAAACCCCTCAAATAGAAGGGTAAGATCACCCCATCTACCTCATCTACGACCCGCTCATAGCCACGCCTGAATTCCCCCAACTGGCCGTTACGGCTGATGGCCCCTTCCGGAAACAGGCATACCACTTCACGCGCCTTTAGCAGGTCGTTAACCTGCTGCAACGCACCCTTGCTGCGGCCGCTGGCAATGGGTACGACGCCAAAGAAATTCAGAAATCCTTGCAGATACCAGCGCTCATAGATCTCGCGTTGCATGACAAAACGGATCGGCCGAGGACATGCGATCTGCACGATGGCCCAATCTATCCAACTGATATGGTTCCCGAGCATCAGCACGGCACCGCGCTCCGGGATATTGTTGAACCCCAGGACATCGATCCTATATTTGCGTGCAATAATGACACTCGCGATATATCTAACGAGCGATTGCGGCAGTCGATAGACGGTATAGACGGCCCCGATCAGGGCAACCAGCGTCAACAGATAAAATAAACCAATGCTGCTGATGCCGACTAGGGCAAACACCACCGTCAAGCCCAGAAAAAGCAGCATGGTGATGTTCTGAACCCAGTTATTCCCCGCCAGTATCGTACCGAGCTGGTCATCTCGTGCATGGAACTGAATCAGCGCATTGAGAGGAATGATGAACAGCCCTCCCAGTACCCCCAAGGCCATAAAATTGAAACCTAGCAAAACCGCGGACTCGATCTGGGTCATCAAAAACAGGGTAATCACCACCCCAACAGCACCCAGCGGAATCAGACCGGTTTCAATATGATTTGCTGACGCCTTGCCGGCCAAGATAGATCCAAGCATGATGCCGATGCCTGCACAAGCCAAGGTCCCCTGAATGGCTACGGTATTGGTTTCCTGCAATATCTCCTTGGCAAATGCGGGATAGCTCGCCAGCAGGACTTGCGAGATTCCCCAAAACACCGACAACCCTATTATCGACAACCAAATGATTTGATTACTGAATATCTTACCCAGATTATTGTACAGATAATGGCCCTTAACATAAGGTAGCAAGTCGAACTGAAGATCCT
>JBDLIZ010000248.1:0-7444 GCA_039714615.1 Pseudomonadota bacterium
AAGAACGGCTACCGGCTCAACTACATTCGGGCGAAGCGGGCTGACACCTCCTTTGCCTGGATCAACAGTATCTTCCTGGTGATGAACCTGCAGATCCTGTTGAGGATCTTTTTTGCGCTTTGGAAAAGCGGCCTTGCAGTGTTTCTATTGTTGCCATTGCCGGTTGGACAGGCGATGTTCGAACATCGGGGAACACGCTCATTCGCTGATGCAATGTTTGGTCAGTCGGTTACGGCGTACTGAATTAATGAGCAGACTCTAAATACCCAGAAACCATACGCTCAAGGGCAACTTCGTATTCTGGAAGATCGTCCCTGCAATCACCGAGTTCTGATGATGGCAGCGGTTACACTGATACAACTCTCGGTTATTTAATTTGCATGCACTATGATGCCCGCATTTCGGACATTCAAACCCCTTGGGCCAGCGCCACTCGTATAACGCCGTTCGGCACTGTTCTTCGGTCCCGTATTGATTCAAAAACTCTGTCAAACTCAGTCTAGGAATTGGATCATGTTCTTACTCATAGCCTTTGTAAATATTCGGCCAACCCACCTGCACAGCGAAGAAAGTTCGGGACACATCGACCCTAATCGTGTATCAAGCGGGGCATGGAAGACGCCCCTCAGCATCTGCCCGAACCCCTAGCCCCAGAGAATTGTGGCGAACCTGCACCTCATCCCTGTTCCCAACATAGGGTTCAACTGACACCAGCAGAGCATATTGAGCTCAACTGGCAAGGCAAGTACTGGAAGCGTCAGCACGCACCGCTAAAGAGGCGCTTCGAACAGGCAGGAACTCGAATTGGCTCAGGCCAAGATCAGGGATCTTGAGCAACGCCTCTATGGTAAGAAGAGTGAAAAAACGACCACCAAGAGAGATAAGCCCACGATTGATGATAATCGCGCTGCCTCCCGAGCTCGAGGCCAACAAAAAGGCAGCCAAGGTCACGGTCGCACTCCTCGGCCTGATCTGCCCGTGGTTGAAGCGCCGCGAGAGGTAAAACCTGAAGCTAAAAAGTGCCCTATTTGCGCCAAGGCGTATGATCCACTGTCACCGTCAGAGGACTCAAGGATTATTGAGGTCCAGGTCAAAGCGCCTGTTCGCCTGATCAAACGAAAGAGGTACACCCAAGCCTGTGACGGCGAGGGGGTAGCGGGTATTATTACCGCCCCACCGGCACCGCGTCTCATTCCTAAAAGTTGTGTTGGTATTTCAGTTTGGACAGAAGTGCTGCTCAACAAATTTCTCTTTTCCCGGGCCACGTATAACTTGTGCACCGATTACGCCTATCGTGGTCTACCCATCGCGCCAGGCACACTCACGGGAGGGCTAAAACGGATTGCCCCGCGGTTCAACGGGTTGATCAGCCGGTTCGTTGAAAAACAGCTGAGCGAGGAGTTGTTTCATAATGACGAGACCGGCGCATGCGCAACCCCGGTATGGGGCGGAAAAACTATTACGGCTCCGGCCGCCAATGGAGTGCCAAGCTGGCGGCGATGATGTTTTCACTGTTTCAAACCCTACGGCTGTGGAAGCTCAATCCACACCACTGGCGCTATCGCTATCTCACGGCCTGCGCGCAAAATGGGGGGCAACCCCCGGCGCGGACCTCGGCCCCTTTATCCCCTGGGAGATGAGTGACGAACGCCAACAGCAGTTGGCCAAACCGATGCCGATGACGGGCGCTGATCCCCCTGTTGCAGATCAGTCCAGTCTAGCGCAGCCGCCATGAAGCGCTATTGCGGACGTGATTTTACAGACCAGGAACTGGAGCAGATTCGCGGTCTCATCGCCGAGGATCCGAACCGTACCCGTGCCGAGCTCTCGCGTTTAACCTGCCAGGCATTACTCGACCGGTGCATGCCTTAGCCCCTGCCCAGCTCTGCCCGGTGGTGCATCGTGAGCACTCCCGATTGTGGAATGAGTACATCCATCGCTACCACTACCTCGGGCACAAACCGCTGCCCGGCGCCCAACTTCGCTACTTCGTGACCATAGACCAACAGATTGTCGCCGCGCTGGGTTTTGGTGCCGCGGCCTGGCAGATTGCCCCGCGCGATCAATTTATCGGCTGGAGCCACGAACAGCGCCAACGTAACTTGCCACTGATTGTCAATAATGCCCGCTTTCTGATCATGCCCTGGGTGAAATCAAAAAACCTGGCCTCCAAGATCTTGGCGATGGCGGCACGCCGACTCCCTGATCAATGGCAGGGCCGATATGGCATTCGCCCCGTTTTATTGGAAACCTTTGTCGATACGCAGCGTTTCACAGGCACTTGCTATAATGCAGCCAATTGGACCTATGTCGGGAAAACCAAAGGACGGGGAAAACTTGGACCGGCCGGTAAACAGAGTGTGCCGATCAAGGACATATGGCTTTATCCGCTATGCCGCCACTTTAAGCAACCCCTAACCCGCTGATTCTATTGGGGGTGGGTTCGGCGAATATTTACTAGCCTTTTTCCTTTCTAACTGGTTATTATAGTTAATTTATCATCCTATCTATGGCGGAGTATTGATGGTAATCAAGAACAGCTTTGGAGCACTACCGGTTTATTGTCACCCTAAAACCAGGCTTGGATCTTATTGTTAGTTCAGGGCTTGAAATAACAGATCAGGGCTTTGCCCAAGTCTGAGTTCACGGATTCAGGTTGAATTCACGAGTCTCCTTAGTGTTGATCGCTAACGTTATTCAAAGCGCATGGTTTGATGGAGGCGATTGAGGAGTTTTTTACCCTGTCTTAATGCTTTCTGGGGGAAACTTACAAGCTGGTTTAGCATCGGGGTGCATTGTAACAACAGAGTCTTCTTGAGTGCTTTGTGGATGCTGGCATCGTCAATATGTTGAGTGTGTAAATAATTCTTTAGCCAGTTGAGATAAAATAATCGAACCAAGGATTCCTCTCCTGCGCTTTCAACGCGATAGCAGCAGGAATCAGGATGCAAGCGGTACTTTGTCCACGACGAGCTGGATACGAATATAGGTGTCGACAGGTAGACTTTAGCGAGAAATGCTTGATCTTCATAGAGCTGGTAGATGCCGTTGAACTCTTTCTCAAAGCCATTGACCGCTTCCACGACTTCGTGTCGTAACAGCAGATCGGACGGGCAGGGAGCGGTTGCCCTGCCCAGGGGGTGGCATTGTTTCAACAGAGTCGGCGGGTGATGCAGCGCATCGGCAGTCACCCCCAGCCGGGGGATGTAATCACCATTTTTATCGGCTTCTACTCCGTTCCAGCTATTCCAGTATTGTGATGCCCCGAACACCATCCCTGCCTCAGGGTGCGCCTGGAGAATGGCGGTTTGCTGCGCCAGCTTGTTAGGCTGCCACACATCGTCGGCATCGAGAATGGCGATGAATTGTCCTGCTGCCTTACTGATACCTAGATTTCGTGAGGCACACACGCCTCGATTGCAGTGGCCTTCATGCTCCAGATAGTGAATCTTGCCTGGATTCTGTTGTGAAAAGCGTTGTGCAATGTCGCTGCTTGCATCAGATGATCCGTCATCCACCAGTAGAAGCTCCCAGTCGTCCAGTGACTGGTTTATCACACTCTCGACGGTTTCCGTAATAAATTTTTCCGAATTAAAGAAACCAACGATTATTGAAACCAATGGTGTTTTATTCATGTCGTGCCGGAATCTATCCGAGTGCGGGGACTAACGGTGCACACGAGAGGGGTCAAGGGCGATAAATTCCTCGCGAGCCATGCGTTCTGATGCATGTAAAATAGTCTCCTTCAAATGACTGCGACGGTTGTCCTTAGACATGTTCATCATCTCCCAGGTCAAACTAACGGGCTTCAACTTGATGAACAAGCTTAACAGGTCTATTAACAGGCGGGGTCTTTTTATGACACCTGCCCGGAACTGCCAGTGCAGAAGCGGGTACGCTACACTGATCAGCTGACCTATAACCCTTAGCGGCTGCGTTTCGTGCATGAGGTAGTATAGCTGTGATTTTAACGGGGAGCCTTCTGGCAGATTCAGTCGAAAGTGCCGCTTTATAAGTGGCCAGGCAAGATCAGCGACAACGGCTTCGGCGATGATACCGCTGGGGATAGTGTCGTTGCCGATTGGCATTGGAATTGAACCGATAAAGTCACCTGATACGTTGACCACAATCACTGCCTGTTCGACACCGCTCGGTACGGTCACGTCGCGAATTGGCTTGCTGATATCGATGTTAATGCCGCAGCTGACACCTAGCACGGCAGCCTCGGTAAATTCCATCGATTCCAGGATCAGCTGCTCGAGACGCCGCTCAGCACGCGCCGCGAGGTTGAGGACACCCGACTTCGCCTCCACTGCGACCAGGTAATCCTTGAGTCGTTCGTTCAACTCGGGCCAAAGCGCTGGCCAGGCTGCAATTGTGTCTGCCGCTGCAAGCGGGATGCAATCAAACAGACCTTTGGCTACTGTCTCGGGGCACAGGCCAGGCGCCTGTTCATCGTCCATGACTGCCAATAAATCAAGGGCATCCCTGCCTTGACTGAAGAGCAGACTCGCCGGCCACAGCGCATGTCGGAAAAGCGCCTCGGGCAGATCATGCGACGATAGACCATCACGGTAGTCCGGATGAGGGTGAAGTACGCGCGGGTCATGGCTGTATCCCCGCCTTATCACCGTGATACCGTCTTGCAGGACGCGCTCAGCGTTACTGGAAGAAGAACCCGGCCGCATACGGTAGAAGGCCAGCACCTCCGCGACAGTGCCCAATCGGGACCCGGTGCGAGCCACGCGCTGCCAGAAGTCCCAGTCGGCGCAGGTCACCAGGCTAGTATCGAACCCGCCAATCTCGATGGCAAGCGAGCGGCGTACCATACAATTGTGGATTGCAAAGGGACAGTCGCGGGCAAACTGGGGGAACAGATTGTCCAATGACCAGGGTTCATAAATAGCCGGTGGACACAGCAGTCCTGTAGGGGTGACGCGTACGCATCCACAGACCACACCGGCTAGGTGTGGTTCACTGGCGAGTTTACCCAGCATCAGCTCCAAGCAATCCGGTGCGATCCAGTCGTCGGCATCAAGGAAAAGAAGCCACTCGTGGCGGGTGGCGCCAATACCGGTGTTGCGTGCTGCACCTTCACCGCCATTGGCCTGGCTTACAACGCAAATGCGTGAATCCCGGCTGGCCCAATCCCGGGCAATGAGAGCCGTGCTGTCAGTCGAGCCATCGTCGACGATGACCGCCTCCCAATGTGGGAATGTCTGGGACTGAAGGCTGGCGAGGGTTTTTTCCACTGTGGCCTCTACATTATAGGCCGGTACCACCACTGAAACACGACGCTTGCCTGAGGGAGCTTTGCTGACACTGGTCCAGTCATACAGGGAACGTCCTGCTGTGGCTACTTTCCAGCGGAATCTTAGCCTCGCGTCAGAACGCATAATCTCAATACGGGGTATCCGATAGCAGTGATGATAGGGTGTGACCGGGCTCGCTTCCACGGTAAACGCGGCTTCAAGACCGGCCGCCTGTACGGCCAGTTGTGAACGTTGGTCGTATTCTCCATGGGGATAGGCGAAAAAACGTGGCCTCGGCAGGCCATTCGCCTCCAGCTCATCGACTGCGCCGGCTATCTCCTCTGCGAGCTGCTGTGCGCAGTTTACCCAGGTGAGGGGAACATGGTTGCGGGAGTGTGCGCCGATCTCGACGCCCGCTTCTGCCAGGTTCTTCAGGCCCGCTGCGTCAAGCAGGGGCAATTGTGGCGCTCCGATCTCCTTGTCCCAGTCGTTACTGCTGCCGAGTTTTCCACTGACAGCGAAGGCTAGCGCCGGAATCTTTCGCTCCGCCAGTATGGGAAGTGCGGCATCCAGAAGGTCCTGGTAACAATCGTCGAAGGTCAACAACAGGGAATTCCGCGGGAGGCCTGCCTGACCTTTCAGAAATCTTAAAAATTCGTCAGGATATACGAAGTGATAGCCGGCCTTTTTCAATGCGTCCAGCTGTGCTTGAAACAAGTCGGCGGGGACCCCATATTGCGCCAGAATCGGCTCGCCGGCCAGATCGGAAATCGCATGGTAGGCAAGTATTCGAAGCGGCCAGCGCCCCGGTATACCCCCTACCGCCCGGGCTGCTCCCCGCGCGTATTCCAGCTCGCGGACGAAAAAGAATAGCTTGACCAAGAGCCGATTCTGCCAGCCCAGTTCGAGCAGCCATAAGACCAAACTGCGCAGGGGATGAGTCAACAGACGTGCCATGGCGTATGGTTGTGAATGGGTTGCAAATATCGTATCGCACTGCTCAGGATGTTTGCGTGCAAACACCACGTCTGCACCACCGGCCTCATGCCATTGGCGAAGATGGTGACGCGGCGTCACCGTGTATTTCTGCCAGCTGATTGCGTTCTGGTTGAACACGATCTGATAGCCCTGCTTTTGTAAGCGGAGACAGAAATCCAGGTCTTCATTGCCGAAGGCACCGTTGCGGTTGAAACCCTCATCAAACCCGCCCAGTTCATCAAACACTGTGCGAGAGACCGAAGCCTGGCCGGTGATCAAATCCTGAAGCGTTAAAGTCGCATCCCGCTTTGACAGCCGCTCCAGTCGCTCATGGGCCCACTGTTGCACCGCGGTACCGAGGAAATCGTTCAGGTACTCCGGGTGTACAGGGATGTGACCGAGGACCAGGTGGGTTCCAGCCTGGTGTGAGCGAGCATGCTGCGCCAGCAGGGCGGGATGCGCTGCCATGTCATCGTCGAGAAACAGCAGAGTTTTTCCTTGGGCGGTTTTTGCACCGTTGTTAAGTGCGTTGGCTCGGCCCTGGTTCTGCTGTGTGAGAACCCGCAACGGGAAAGGCGTTTCTAGTTGCTGAAGGGCCTCGGCGGAGCCGTCTGTGGAGCCATCGACGACTACGATTACCTCGAAACCGTCACTGTACTGCTGTTGTGCGAGGTCGGTCATCGATGCAATAACCAGGTCCCTTCGCTGATAGGTAGGAATGATGACGCTAAATTGCACGGCTACCCTGCTCACGTCTTCTTTCCATTGCGCGGCAGTAACTGGCTTCCTGTAACTCACCGATGCGATCGACATTGTATTCTCTCAGTAGCCGATCGCGAGCCGCTTTTCCCAGTTTCATCCGCAGTTGCGGATTATCCAGTAGTTCGATGATTGCTTGAGCAATTTTCCGGTAACTCCGTGGTGGAATGGTCCGTCCAAACTTGCCGAAGTCCAGCATCTCTGCCATACCGCCGGCTTCGCTCGCGACAACTCCCCGACCGGCAGCCATGGATTCCAGGCAGACATTGGCGAAATTTTCCCAAACGCTTGGAAATACGCAGATGTCTGTTTCCGCAAGAATCGTTGGCACCCGCTCTGGAGGCACCTGACCGATAAACTCTACTGACCGCTTATGACTTGAAAGAGCGTCCTGAAGGTGGTCTCGCATGTCTATATTGCGTTTGTGGGAATGTTCGGTGGAACCACCAAATCGA
>JBDLIZ010000249.1:0-7388 GCA_039714615.1 Pseudomonadota bacterium
AGCGGCGTTTTGGCGTTGTCCGAACAGCAGCGCACCAAATGGGCAGATCAGAGACCAGAGGATCGCGGCACTTGAATTGACGAATCCGCCCAGTGCCAGTTGCAGCAGAAACGGGAGCAGTAGAATAAGCAGCAACTGACTGAACCGAAACAGCCGGTAGCGGTGTGCCAATCCGAATAAGAGGATGCTCAGGGACGAAAACAGCGCGTAGGATATCGGCACCGCTCCGGCCAGCGGTTCATTAAATGCAACATAGATACTGCCCCACAACAGGCCCGCCAGGATAAACATCAGGCTGGCGCCGACCAGCAGCGTCTTTTGCAAGCGAACCTCTTCACTATCGCCCGCTTCAGCACCCACGCGCCGAATCACCGCCATCAATCTGTCCAGAGGAGTGTGGAGAGGCGTCATATCAATCCACCCCTGACGAAGCGCCAGGCCAGAAAGGTGGCCAGGGCAGTCAGGACGGTGCCGGCGATGAGGGTCTTGCTATGCATTTCACATTCGCTATCGGTTCACTCGAAGGCCGCTGCCTCGCTTTGCAGATAGGCCTGGTGGGCATTGCGGCCGGCCAGCGCGGCGAAATCCGCCAACCCCTCCCACGCCGAGGCGTCGAAGGAACCGATGGCGTCCTGCAGATCGATGTCTTCTTCCACCGCCTGGTCCATGTGCTGTTTAAGTGTCGTCAGATAGTCGTACGTGGAATGATCGAACACGGATAGCGGACCGGGCTCACCATGGCCCGGCACGAACAGGGCATTATCGAAATGGCGCAGTTTTTCGAAGGCATCAATCCATCCTCGAATGTGGCTCTTGGCGAGAATGGAAAGCAACCGGCCGCCGTAGAGTAGGTCGCCGGCAAAAACCAGGGCATCTGCATCCACTGCCACCACTAGGCTGCCGGGAGTGTGGGCGTCCCCAACGGGGATTACACGCAGTTGAATCCCACCCAAATCCAACGGAGTCTCTTCATTGACGGTGACGCTGGGCGTGCCCGGTACCAGTACGCTGCCGGGGGCGAGTCCAAGCACGTCTTCGACGGTTAAGGCAAAGGATTGTGCTTCGGCCGCGATGCGAGGAAGTGCACCGCCGGCGGCAATGACTTCCGCCCCAGAGCGCCGGAACACCGGGTTGCCCATGATCCGGTGAGGTTGGGAATTGGTGTTGATCACATACCGAACTGGCTTGTCAGTGATGTCGCGGATCTGGCCAAGCATCGCCTCTGCCATCGCCCCGCCGTAGCCGGAGTCAATCACCGCCACGGCATCATCGCCCAGGACAAACCCAAGGTTCATGCGAAAGCCGCCATTCTCCCGGGTGGGTGGTCCGTAGGGACCGATCCAGGCCCAAGCATGGTCCGAGACCTGTCGTGGTGCCGGCAGCCTGTCATCCGCCAGGGATAGACCGGGTATCAGCAGCACCAGCAGCAGTATGACACGCGGGTAAACCATTGAAAGCCAAATCGGTCGCTTGAGCATTGTCTGACCTCCTGTGTGTATGTGTATGGAAAATCCATGTAGCGGTATTGAAGCTAAACGAGGTCAAAACACCAACACCTTGTCCGCTGTCAGGGTGCGTTCAGCCAGCTCTTTCATGGTGCTGCGTCTGGCCTCCTCGACAACATCTTCATCGGTTATGCCGCGAGCGTCCATGCAGGTGCCACAAAGCAGCACTTCACCTTTGCGGGCAACGGAGTTGAGCATCAATTCCATGTTGTAGAATCCTTGGGGCACTTTCTGTCCACGGTTTGCACAGACCACGGCGTCAGCCAGCAGAAATACCGTTACTTTTGCATCTTCAGTGCAGACCAATGTGATCGGTTTTTCCAGATAGGGGGTCAGTTCGGGCGGACGAGACTCCAGTTCTTCCAGAGGGATGTTTAGGGAGCCTACGATGTGCCCCAATTCGCCCTGGTAGTCATCGGCGGTCAGGTGTCGTCCCTGCCACAGAGCCACAGCCACCGCTGTTACCAGCAGAAGCAGCCCTGTAATGCGCAAGAGATGTTTTCTCTCATTCATGATCACCACCACCGGTTGATGGCGTATTCGCCCAAATGGCGGACAAACGGCAACGTCAGCATGCCGGGGAGGGTGTCCACCTGCTTCGGATCATGGAAGTCTTCGAGGCCGATCTCCATCTCGTAGTAATTGAGCAGCCCCCAACCTTGCTGCTGAGCAATGATCGCTATGCCTAACGCGGCGGCCGGAAACGGCAAGCGCAAAACAATACTATTGAGAAAGATCAGACCCAGATTGTTGGCCCAGCGAAGGCCCTTGGAAACGGTGAGTGAGCGGCAGGGCGAGAGGATTTCCCAAACCGCCATGACGGCAAAGATGCCGAAGAAAAAACTCAGGCGAATGGGCAGTTCATTGCCGAGTATCCAGTTGTGCCAGTTCATGTTCCGCTTTCCTCCAATGCATACTCTGGCTATAATTTTTATAAATATCTATAATTCAATTGATCTCTTGAATAATTGAAGTTTAAATGAGTCCATATGTCAACCGGTAATTTCAAACATGATCTCTTCAGTCAGTTTGCCCGTGTCGCGAAGGCGATGAGTAACGGCTACCGACTGGAACTGCTGGAGTTTCTGGCCCAGGGAGAACGTAGTGTGGATGCTCTGGCGCAGGTATCGGGTTTGACCGTGGCTAATACCTCTCAACACCTGCAGCAGCTTAGGCAGGCTGGCCTGGTAGCTAACCGAAAAGAGGGACAGAAGGTTTATTATCGATTGAGCGGGATGGATGTTTCGGTGCTACTTGGTTCTTTAAGGGAAGTCGCCGAGCGGCATTTGGCCGATGTAGATCGTCTCGTCGATGATTACCTCAAGGTCAAAGATAGCCTGGAGCCGGTGCCTGCAGTCCTATTGTTGGAGCGAGCGCGTGATGGCCTGGTGACCGTGCTGGATGTGCGTCCTCAAGAAGAATATGCGGCGGGACATCTGCCCGGTGCGATCAATATTCCGCTGAAGGAGTTAGAAAAGCGTCTAAGGGAATTGGATCCTGACCTTGAGGTTGTCGCCTACTGCCGGGGACCGCACTGTGTGCTGGCTTTCGATGCTGTATCCAGGCTGCGGAAGAGAGGGGTTAACGCTAGGCGTCTTGATGGTGGGCTTCCCGAATGGAGACTAGAAGGATTTCCTATTGAGACCTCCTGAGAAATTTATTTGGTCACGGAAGAAGTGGCTTTCAAGGCTCACTTCTTCTTTCCTTTTGAGTAGAAATTTACTTTGTACTTCAATCTCCCACAGCGAGTGGTCTGAGAAGTCCAGGATAGACTTTTCGGACCATCTTTACAGAAAAGTTACTGATCTGTAATTGAGAATTGTGCCGATGTATACACGTCACCTAGAGGTTCCGGTGTATGAGAATCGAAAAGGTGAGCTTGAGGCAAGCTACTACAATCATGTTCACGTGGCGCTCAATCGGCTTGGAGAGAGCCTGCGTCTGGAGTTGCCGGGGTTAAAGACCCTGGATCTGATTTTACAGCGTGATGCATGGATAGTGGTGGACAGGGCTTTCAATGATATCCCAGTCGTTGCCTGGACTGAATTTGAAACCGAACACCGTGCCTCACTGCATGCGCCTATCTCTTGTATTATTCGGCTCTATCATGCCAATGCGGAAATCATTTTGAACCGGGTGATCGAAGCGATGGAGATGATGCTGGGTGAACAGTTGGAGGAGATGGTTGGGAGTGATATGGCGGGAGTCATCTCATATCGTGTCGCCTATATAAGATCACACAGGCGCAGTAAATATCCATCGAGATACTGGGTCGTGATCGATCCCTTTGGCAGGGTTTTGAACGACGGCGATACACCATCACATTGTCACTCCGATTCAAACTCCGCCAAAGAGGCGGCATGTGTAAATGCGCAATTTCACTATGGCCTGAAAGGGACACTTCATCCCAGTGATAAATATGAGTATATGAGCCTGTATGGTGGCGAGGACTACCGAGAATGGATCATTACCCTGCCTGATTATCGGCAGTCACACTTTACCTCCCATTTTACTGAACGTAATGTGCTCCTGCATATCCGTACCAAGACCCGTTACGACGCACGGGGAAGCAGGCTGCTGTTTGTTGAAGAGATACAGAGTGATTGGCATCAACAGTCTGCCCGTAAACGCTCCACCGTAAGCTGGCGAGAAAAGATACCGCAAGCCCCTTTCCAGAAAGAGTGGGCGCTGCTTGCCATAAAACTGGTTCTGCAACATGCCATTGACGGCGGTTACAGCGCGATTGCCTGGACACCGGGTGACATTCAGCAAATGCGCTATCAGTGTGAAACGAGTTCTATGTTGCGCCTCTACGACAGGATATTACCCCAATATCTGTTGCAACTATCGAAAGCTTGGGATGGTCGTATCGAAAAGACGCTCATTAAGACAAAAGAGCCCTGGATATCACCCCGTAGAGAAGGTGATTACTGGGTGGTCAGGGATAAATTGGGTAAGTTCGAAACGCGTAGACGCTTGACGAAGCCGCAAGCATTAGCGATCAGTGAGCGGCACTGTAAAACAATTGAGCTCGTTGTGCCCCTGTTTCATATTCCGGGACTCATGCGCAGGAAAATTGCTGATGACGCATTCCCGCTATTCGGGGAAATGATGGTCGATAAGGTCAAAAAGGCACTTTATTGAAAACTGTCGGTGGCAATCTGCGATAATGCACATTTGCCGCCGACAGACCAACTGAATCCATCAATACAACCTTGACGGAGTACTGGTGATGAGGCTGAATAGGCTTACCTCACACCACCTTCCAGTTGCCTGATGCGTTCCTTCAGGCGCCTGATTTCCGCTTCATTGGAAGTGGCTCCGGGCGCAGTGCCGTACCCTGGTGTGCCACCATACCCAGGAGCCCCTCCATAGCCTGGACTACCGCCATAATTTGGTGTGCCACCATACCCAGGCGCTCCTCCATAACCTGGACCACCACCATAGTTTGGTGTACCCCCGTATCCAGGGGCTCCACCATAACCCGGGGCTCCACCATAACCCGGGGCTCCACCATAACCAGGTGCTCCACCATAACCAGGTGCTCCACCATAACTAGGTGCTCCTCCATAGCCTGGGCCACCACCCGGATATCCAGGTCCAGGACCAGGTCCACCATATTCGTCATCGTAACGATTTTTATCTTTATTGCCCCCCATCCATTTCGATGGATTCATCATATTGCCCATATCGAACGCATAGGCTGTGTTGGCAAATAGTAAACTGGCCGCCACTAGGACTCCACTGAATTTTGTTGCATTGATGTGCACGTTTTAAACTCCTCGGTAAAAAAGCAAATACTTATGGACAAACTAAGCTGCAGCTTTTTCTCTACAAGTAGGTTGTCACTAGCTATCCTTATCTCACTCATCAGCCATCAAATCAAATTAAATTAATCAAGCCACTCTTTTTGGCCGTTCCCGGTAATTGGAGACACTAAGCAGAATGACTGCAACGGGGAAGCCTGAAGCCATAGTTATATTCACATCTGTCAGGCCATATTTGAATTAGTTTTGATATGTCAGATCGGTTCAGATTTATACACATCCATAAATAACAGTGGCCATTCCTTAGAGCCGTGCGCCTTTCCATAGAAACCCTCAGCGCGTTGCGGATGGATATTCCACTTTTGCGCGAAATTTTCACCTATAGTTGTGGGATTTTCTGAATATGTAAAAGCGTTTTCCGTTAAACTCATCTACTTCACCTTTCCAAGCGCTGGAAATATTGGGAGTTTACGCAGAAAGCACGTTGACGCTTGCGCATTGAGCGTTTAACAATGTTACATTCCATGCAGGGGGCATGAATTAACCTAACCTAACCAAGTAAGGAGAAGTTACCGTGGCAATTATCGACTTTGGCGGTGTGAAGGAAACCGTCGTTACCCGCAAGGAGTTCAGCCTGGCGAAAGCCCGCAAGGAGCTGAAGAAAGAAACCATCGCGATTATCGGCTATGGCGTGCAAGGCCCGGCCCAGGCACTCAACCTGCGAGACAACGGCTTCAATGTTATCGTCGGCCAGTCGAAAGAATTTAAGAAGGACTGGGACCGCGCCAAGAAGGACGGTTTCAAGCCCGGCAAAACCCTCTTCGAAATCGAGGAAGCGGTCCAGAAAGGCACCGTCATCCAATACCTGCTCTCCGATGCCGCGCAGAAAATCTGCTGGCAGCAGGTCAAACGCAACCTCAAGGAAGGCGACGCGCTTTACTTCTCGCATGGCTTCTCCATCGTCTACAACGACCTCACCAAGGTGGTTCCGCCGGAAAACGTAGACGTCATCCTCGTCGCCCCGAAAGGCTCCGGCCTGAATGTCCGCCGCAACTTCCTGAGTGGCGCGGGCATCAACTCCAGCTTTGCCGTCCACCAGGACTTCACCGGCCGTGCCGAGGAACGCTGCATGGCACTGGGTATCGGCATTGGCTCCGGCTACCTCTTCCCGACCACCTTCGAGAATGAAGTCACCTCCGATCTTGTCGGCGAGCGCGGAATCCTGATGGGCGCGTTGGCGGGCGTCATGGAAGCACAATACGACGTGCTCCGCAAAAACGGCCACAGCCCGTCTGAAGCCTTCAACGAAACCGTCGAGGAGCTGACCCAGAGCCTGATTCGCCTTGTCGACGAGAACGGAATGGACTGGATGTTCTCAAACTGCTCCTCCACGGCGCAGCGCGGTGCGCTTGACTGGGCCCCCAAGTTCAAGAAGGCCACCCTTCCTGTCTTCCGCGACCTCTACAAGGCCGTTAAGAACAAGGACGAAGCCAAGCGCGTCCTGCGCATTTGTGGCGCGAAAAACTACAAGGAGCGGCTCGACAAGGAACTTGGTGCCATCCACAACTCCGAAATGTGGAAGGCTGGCGAAGCCTCCCGATCACTGCGCCCAAAAGGCAAGAAGAAGGAGATCGCCCGTGGCACCAAGGGCGTTGGCGGTCGAGCTGGCAACTAATCGTGGAAGCGACGTCCTCGTCGTTATAGTGCAGAAAGCCCTCCATTTTACGGGGGGCTTTTTCGGACCTTGGCACACTAGTACTCCAACAAGGTTATATTGATGGATACAGCGTTACTGTGGTGTTCCGCAACAAGGCACAGCACGCAGGCAATGGCCTTAGTCCTCGGCAAGTGCTGTAACGCCGTGGCGGGACACCACAGTAGCGCCCGAAGGGTTGGCCTGTCAGCGTCCATGGCCGCGTTCCGCCTCTTGCTAAGGACTCAGGCCATTAGCTGCAAGGCGCGCCTTGCCCTGAACGCTGACAGGCCAACTGTATCCGTCAATATAACCTTGTTGGAGTACTAGATCCTTGAGTGAGCAAGATCTTTACAAGTGAGTCAAATTATTTCTTTGTGCGTAAAAATACCTTTCCCTCTGTTTGGAAGGATTCAGAATAAG
>JBDLIZ010000250.1:0-7324 GCA_039714615.1 Pseudomonadota bacterium
ATGAGTTGGCGAACCAGCTCTCCGAACTGCTGTGGAATGTTATAACCCACGGTATCGGGAATATTGATGGTTCTAGCCCCAGCCGCGATCACCGCCTCGATTATTCTGCAAAGAAATTCGATCTCGGAGCGCCCGGCATCCTCAGGAGAAAACTCCACATCGTCGGTATAGCGTCGGGCGCGCCTTACCGCCACCACCGCCTGCTCCAATACCTGTTCAGGGGCCATCCGCAATTTGGAACGCATGTGGATGGGTGAGGTAGCAATGAAGGTATGGATTCGTGGCGAGGCTGCCGATTTGAGGGCCTCTCCCGCACGATCGATATCCTTGTCCAGGGCCCGGGCAAGCCCACACACGGCACTGTGGGTAAGGGTATCCGCGATCTTCTTTACCGCCTCGAAATCACCTGGGCTGGCGATGGGAAAACCGGCCTCGATCACATCGACATGCATGCGTTCCAGGGATTTAGCAATCCGCAATTTTTCATCCTGCGTCATCGAGGCCCCGGGGCTTTGCTCCCCGTCACGCAAGGTCGTATCAAAAATAATAAGTTTTTCTTTGTCTGCCATGATCTTACTCCGCAACACGCTAAACTGCTGCACTGGTGACTCGCTTAGCAATGGGTCCTCAAGCGATATTCTTTACCACTTGCAGGGAGATTCTTAAAAAACGTTTAACCTCGCCAGGTATGGGATTGGTCGCCGCTAGCGCGGCAGTCGCAGCAACGGCAGGACGCAGAGGGTAAGGACACATAGATGACGCACACGGTTGAAGGCCCCGACGGGCAAGGCCATAAAAAGAATCGTATGTGCAGTTGAAACGGTCATGGGGTTTACTATAGCCGTCATTGCCTCACTTGCCAAGTATCCCGAACATCATTTGTCTGGATTTTTACCACCATGAACCCCTGCCTGGTGGCGGCGTTTGCGTTTCCAGCGCAGCAGCTGTAACAGGGGGCCCGAAAATGTGTACAAGACAAAAACCCCAAACAGGACCTTAGGGGGATCGATGGATGCAAGCATGAACGCCAGCACGATTGCCAATACGGCAATGTACGGTATCCTGTGCCTCGGATCGAGGTCTTTGAAACTGTAATAACTGAACCGACTCACCATCAAGGCACCCGCCACGACGGTGAGAATAAAGGCGGGTATCTTCAAATCGCTCCCCGAAAACTCCAGATCATGCCAGACCCAGACCATACCCATGAGCAGAGCGGCGGCCGACGGGCTGGGCAGGCCCTGAAAATAACGTTTATCTATACCCGCACTCGTAGACCGGATGTTGAACCTGGCCAGCCTCAGGGCAGCCGCCGCCGCATAAAAAAAGGCAGCGAGCCAACCGAGCTTCGCCCAGATCCACCCCATGGTTTTCATATGCACGAGCGCCCACTCATACATGACCAGCGATGGGGCGAGACCGAATGAGACCATATCCGACAAGCTATCGTACTCGGCACCAAACTCACTGGATGTGTTCGTGATACGGGCTACCCGCCCGTCCAGTCCGTCGAGCAGGATGGCAACGAAAACCGCAACTGCGGCGGCCTCAAAGCGCGCACCCATGGCGGCTACAATGGCATAGAACCCCGCAAACAGGGCACCCGTGGTAAAAAGATTGGGTAACAGATAAATGCCGCGGTGGGATTTAGGTTGCTTTGGCTTGTTGATCATTGAGGTTCTGCTTAACCGTGTCTCAACGTAGCGATTATATCCGAACCTGCATTGACCTGCTGTCCAGGCTTTACATTACAACGTGCCGTAGCAGGTAAATAGATATCGACACGGCGGCCGAAACCGATCAGGCCGCAGCGTCGCCCGTGCCCCACACGCTCACCGGTTTGCACCTTGCAACGTACAATGCGCAAAGGAAAATCTAGATTGATTGCAATCACTACATCGTCCTTTTCGTCGGACTGCAACCATAGCGCAAACCTCGAAGCTGACCTGAGAGGAGATGCATGCCCCTTTTCTGCGTGTGAAAACCAACGCTTTTGGATCCTGGCCTCAATCGGGCTGTGTACGTTAAATTCCCCGTATAGATTCTGTTTTATCCTAATTCTGAGGGCATCTCGTTTTAGGTAGGGATCGGAGATAAGCGTTACATCGATGATCTGACCATCGATCGGACTTACGCTGGCCAGTGGGCTCGCCGCCGGGGTGTTACGAGGGAAATCGCGAAATGCAACCACCAACAACACCAATAATAGCCACATCGGCAATGCCGATAAAATCCCGCTGGAGAAATTGACAGCCAGAGTAAGAATCAGGCCTACGCCTACCGTCGACCTCGCTTCTTCTGCTATTGGTAGCATTCCTTACAGTCCATCATCCCGCAATTTAATGTGTAACCTAGTTTTTGGTTTGATCCACCAGTTGGTTTCTCTTTATCCAAGGCATCATTTCCCGTAACCGGGCTCCGACCGCCTCGATCGGATGCGCGCGGCCCAACCGCCGCTTGGCCTTCAGCGTCGGTGCACCGGCCTGATTTTCCAGGATGAACTCTCTGGCAAACTCGCCATTTTGTATCTGTTGCAGAATATTCTGCATCTCAGCCTTAGTTGCTTCCGTGATCACCTTTGGGCCACGGGTCAGATCGCCATATTCCGCCGTATTAGAAATGGAATAGCGCATATTGGCGATTCCGCCCTCATACATCAGGTCGACGATCAGCTTCAGTTCATGAAGACATTCGAAATAGGCCATCTCGGGAGCATAACCCGCCTCCACCAGGGTTTCGAATCCAGCCTGAACAAGTGCCGTAGCTCCCCCACAGAGCACGGCTTGCTCTCCAAACAGATCGGTCTCCGTCTCTTCGCGAAAGGTGGTTTCTATGACTCCGGCTCGACCACCACCATTGGCAGAGGCGTACGACAGTGCAATATCCCTAGCTTGGCCTGACACATCCCTATACATCGCAATCAACGATGGAACGCCGCCTCCTTCCAGATAAGTGGATCGCACTAGATGACCAGGCCCTTTGGGGGCGATCATAAAAACATCCAGATCAGCGCGGGGTTCGATCTGCTCGAAGTGAATATTAAACCCGTGGGCAAAGGCCAGTGCGGCACCTTGTTTTATATTAGGCTCGATCTGCTCTTGGTAGAGCTTGCGCTGGTGTTCGTCCGGTGCCAGCACCATCACCACGTCGGCCCCTTTGATGGACTCTGATATCGGCTTAACGGGTATTCCTGCATTGGTGGCCTTGACCTCGGAAGGTGAACCCGAACGCAAACCCACGGTAACATCCACCCCCGAATCCTTAAGATTGTTGGCGTGCGCATGGCCCTGAGAACCGTAGCCTATGATCGTTACTCTTTTTGCCTGAATTATCGAAAGATCGGCATCTTTATCGTAATAAATATTCATCTTCTGCTCCGAACAGGAAATGCAAAGCGTACTACCTAGATCCTATTTCAACGCTGTTTTTCCACGTGCGATACCCATGGCCCCGGATCGAACCACTTCGATGATATCCCGTTGGCCCATGGCCGTGATAAAGGCATCAAGTTTATCGCCAGTACCGGTAAGCTCAACGGTGTAGGTTTTGTCAGTCACGTCGACGATACGGCCACGAAAGATATCCACCAGCCGCATCAACTCTTCGCGATCCTGACCGCGAGCCATCACCTTCAATAACATCATTTCCCGCTCTATGTGAGTGTATCCGGTGAGATCTTGCAGCGTAACAACATCAACTAACTTATTGAGTTGTTTGGTGATCTGATCAATCACCTCATTGCTGCCCCGTGAGACTACGGTCATGCGCGACAGCGAGGGATTATCCGTAGTTGCTACGGTTAGAGACTCGATATTGTAACCACGCGCTGAAAACAATCCAGATACGCGCGATAGGGCACCAGATTCATTTTCCAACAGGATAGAGATTATGTGTCGCATCTAAAGGCAATCCGTAGGTCAAAATGTAAAAAACCCCGGTGTTCCAGGGTTCTTTTTTGCAAGCAGGCGAAATCCATCGAGCTGTTGGGACTAAGAAATTCTCTGAGCAATATTCAATCAGAGCGCACAACGCCCCGGCAATTAAAACGAACACTCCCCACCAACACAGCTACGGAGTCCTGCCAGCAGCAACCCGATAAACCCCTGAGCTTCCCCAGTAGATTGTTATGCCTTTTCCAATAAAAAGTAGAACCTACCTCCCTCTTCCCGGGATTCCAGCAGATCGTTGCCTGTTTGTTTTGAAAAAGCTTCAAAATCCTTAATTGAGCCCGGATCGGTAGCAATAATATGCAATATCTTTCCCGTCTCCATACCATTGAGTGCCTTTTTGGCGCGCAAAATAGGCAGGGGACAATTCAATCCGCTTGCATCGAGTTCTTGGTCGAAATCGGGCATGTCTAACTCCTCTTGCTATCTTAGTGTTATAAACTACACATTATAGATTACGTATAAATACGTACAAAGTAAATTGAGCCCCGATCTTATATGATATGGCTGTTAAAAACGCAAGGATTTTAACAAAAAATCTTATTGAAATAGGGTTTGCCACGCCGATGAATTTCCTCATTCAGCAGGTATCAAGTTGGGAAGAACTGAGGGGACCGATCAGAAAGCGGGGTTTATCTTTAACATATACAACACTGAGTCGAAAGAGCTCTTTCCAAACATCCGTAATAATTTTAGTATATTACTATTTTCTACATCTCCTTGCTATAGGTTTCGCAGTCCAAATACGCGTTTCTCACTTACAGAACGAGGATCATAGCCGTAAGGAATAATTTGCAGATCGAATTAAACTAATATTGAGCTATCGCCGCTAACAAGATGTCCAAATGGATCACAGCTCATTGTCAGAAGAAACCCATAGCACGAACAGGCATGCACAAACCAGACAAAGCCCCCGACCCAAGCGTCATTGGCGTCGCCCTCAAGAGCCCATCGAGGATGGCCTCGATAGTATTGATGGCATTGGCCTTATGCCTGCCCTTCTCAACGACTCACAGTCGTCAAGAAGATATCCGCTTACCCGATATTGGGGACCCGGCAAACCAGGTATTGAGCCCAGCCGAAGAACAACAGCTGGGTTCGGACATCCTTGGTCAGATCAGAAGTTCGCTCAATGTAGTGGATGACCCGGAATTGGATACCTATATCCATTCGCTCGGTATTCGGCTAGTCACAGCAGGGCTCGACTCAGATCTGGATTTTACCTTTCTCTACATTGGAGATCCCAGCTTAAATGCCTTTGCGGCGCCTGGGGGTATTGTGGCAATAAATACCGGTTTGATACGCGCAACGGAAAGTGAAAGCGAACTCGCCGGTGTCCTAGCCCACGAAATTGCACATGTTGAACAAAGACATTTAGCCCGCGCCTATGCTAATGCCAGTCAGATTGGCATCGCTACCGCACTTGGGGTACTGGCATCCATTGCCGCTGGGATCTACAACCCCGAACTCGGTGGCGCGGCGCTGCATTCGACTATCGCCGCCAGCACCCAGGCAAGACTATCCTTTTCAAGGGCAAACGAACAAGAGGCGGACCGCATCGGTATGGGATTACTGGCGAATGCTGGATTCGATCCCATGGGAATGCCAAATTTCTTTGAACGCATGCATCGCCATAACCAGTTCAATGCAGGACCCATACTCGAATTCCTGAGCACCCACCCGGTGACGCTGTCCCGAATCAGTGACACTCGAAGCCGAGCCGCCCAATACCCAGGGCCCTTCATTAAAGACAGCAAGCGATTCGAATATGCCAAAGCCAGGGTGACCGCACTCACCGCCAATCCATCGAGCATCATCGACCACTATAACGCTACCAAACGCCAAGGGAAGCCATTGTCCGCAACGGATAAGTATGCCTACGCCATAGCACTGTCCCGCGCCAAAAAGCCCTATCGAGCAATCAAGTTCCTGAACCAAATCAAGGATTCGGAACCCGAGACACTGGCCATAGAGATGGCGCTTGCCCAAACCTACCTCGCCGCAGCCAGGCCTGGCAACGCCCTGGAAATACTGGAAAAGCTGAACGCGATCTATCCCAAACAAGATGCCATTGTCTACTATCTGGCGAAAAGCCTTATTGACATGAACCGTCCTGCGGAGGCCTTGGAACGACTTGAACAATTAAGCCTGAACCAACATAAAAATCCGCGCTTTGACGCGTTGAGGGCCCAAGCCGCGGCTGAAGCAATGCGCCCGTGGCTAAGTCATGAAGCCATGGCCGATTATTACATTGCCTATGGCCAATACGGTTCAGCAATGGAACAATTCGAGCTGGCCTTAAGAGAAAACGAGATCGACCCTATCGCTCAGGCGAGGATACGATCCAAACGCAAGGAACTAAGAAAACTCAATAAAAAACATCGTTAAGCAATGCAGGCGGCATTGGTTTATCAACTAGCACCGAATGATCATTGGCATCCAACCGAAATCACCAATGCAAATTTTTTGCTTGCCAATCTCGCTGAATTGAGTATTCTATGTCATCGATAGGGTGAATTAACTGGTCATTAATAATTATAATAACCTCAGGCCAGACTTAGCTGCTGCATCGTAGAGTCAGGAGAAGATTATGCAGAATCATTTTAAATCCTTGCTTTCTTTTACTGCTATCGCTGGGTGTTTTTTGTTAGGGTCTATTCATCCTGAGGCTCAAGCAGATAGCGCCGCAAGCAGCGTAAAGTCTGTCATTGACGAAGGGAAGGGGCTTGCCTTTGATCGCAAAAAGGGCAACTGCCTGGCCTGCCATGTCATGGGTGATGGCCAACTGCCAGGGAACATCGGGCCACCTATCGTCGCCATGAAAGCGCGTTATTCCGACAAGGCCAAGCTACGCGAACAAATCTACGATGCACGCATCAGCAATCCGCACACCATAATGATCCCTTTCGGCCCCCATGGAGTCCTCTCCAACAAGGAGGTCGACAAGATCACCGAGTACGTATATACCCTATAAATAAAGGCCATTGACCAGGAATATGTTCATGAATAGTAAACGTAGAATCTTTATGAAGGGCGGTCTTGCGGCAAGCGCAATCGGCGTTGCCGTAGGTGCTGGTCTGCTTTCCCCGCGTGGAGTATTAGCCAAGTGGCCCTCAGGCTCTTTTGAGGCCGATAGCGTAAACGCGGCCGTAAAGGCCTCGCTGGGAGGCGATCAGGCCGCCGATTCTAGCGATATTACCGTCAAGGCCCCTGACATCGCTGAGAATGGCGCTGTCGTCCCTATCACTGTGTCCAGCACATTAACAGGCGTTACCTCTATCGCCATTCTGGTAGAAAAAAACGCGCGCCCTTTAACGGCCAGTTACGATCTGGCGGAAGGAACCGAGGCCTATGTCTCCAACCGCATAAAAATGGGT
>JBDLIZ010000251.1:0-7309 GCA_039714615.1 Pseudomonadota bacterium
GAACCGTTCGCCAGTCATATGGCTGCCTCTCCCTGGCACTGGATCCCGGCTTCCATGCCGGGATGACGGTATTTCCGGGTATGTCGTGAACGGTTACAAAGGCAGGTACAGATGCGATAATTATCACAACCATCTGTAATCATGTATAAATTTATTAATATTTCTAAAAACAAATACTAGGAGAGGCTCGATGGCGGCTTCCGCGGGCAGAGGTTACGAAGAATTCGCAAAGGGGATCTGGAAGGAGAACCCGGTGTTCGTGCAGGTGCTGGGCATGTGTCCCATGCTGGCGGTGACGAACTCGGCGATCAATGCCGTGGCACTCAGTCTGGCAACCCTATTCGTGCTGGTAGGCTCCAGCATCCTGGTCTCGTCGCTCAAGAATTTAATACCCAAACAGGTGCGTATTTCTTCTTATGTGATCATCATCGCCACCTTTGTCACGGTGGCCGATTTTACCCTGCTGGCACTGGTGCCCGGAGTCCACAAGGAACTCGGGGCCTTCATTCCCCTCATCGTGGCCAACTGCATGATACTCGGCCGCCAGGAGGCCTTTGCCTCTAAAAACACGGTATCCATGGCCATTGCCGATGCCCTTGGCACATCCACCGGCTTTGCCATTGCCCTGCTGACCCTGGGCGGGGTACGGGAAATCCTCGGCAACGGCAGCCTGTTCAACGTCTCGCTGTTCGGCCCCAATTTCGAGCCCTGGGTGATCATGATCCTACCCCCCGGTGGATTTCTCAGCCTAGGCCTGATCTTATTATTTTTCAACTGGATAAAGGAAAGAAAAGAGGCTTCGGCACAAATCTCGGGGCCTGGCGGACAGACCGCCACTGATTCGTCGCTCGCCAGTGGAGGAAGCCGCTAATGGACAACCTGGTCTGGATTTTCGTCAGTGCACTGCTGGTTAATAACTTCGTGCTGGCCTACTTCTTAGGTCTGTGTCCTTTTTTTGGGGTCTCGGGAAAACTGGAGACCTCCATCCGGCTGGGCCTGGCCAGCACCTTCGTGATGATCATTACCGCCCTGTGCGCATGGTTCCTCAATACTTATATACTCATCCATGCCCCCTATCTACGCCTGATCAGCTTTATCGTGGTGATCGCCAGCACCGTACAATTCGTGGAGATGGTCGTCAAAAAGCTATCCCCCGCACTGTTCCGGGCGCTGGGGATTTTCCTGCCCCTGATCACGACTAATTGCGCCATCCTCGGGTTGGCGATTTTTGCCACCAACCGTGGCTATGGCTTGGTCGAAGGCCTGGTGTTCGCCCTGGGCGGCGGTGGCGGCTTCACCCTGGCATTGGTCTTGATGGCCGGGCTTCGCGAGGAAACCGAGTTGACCGAGGTCCCTTCACTCATGAAAGGGACCGCCATGAGCCTGATCATCGCCGGCATCCTGTCCATGGCGTTCATGGGTTTTGCCGGGCTGTTCAGCTCGAGCTAGGAGACCATTGATGTTCGGTTATCTTATGGCGATCTTGGGTTTGGCGGTGCTTTGCTCCGGATGGGTCCTGTTCCAGCTGTGGATAAAAAAATATGCACCTGAGGTCAGGCCGATCAATCTCTGTTGTGGTTCATGTGAAAGCTCGCAATGTCATAAAGATCATACCGAGGCTCATGACTGAACAACCACACACTCACATAATCTAGTTATAGACATCAGGTTACTGTTATGGCGAATTCTAATGAGTTCTTTGCTGCCGAAGGCTTAACCAGACCAGGGAAAAAGAGCAGAATGCCGGCTAAACTGGATTTTCTGCAAAGCTTCTCGGGATTTCTGCTGGCTATTTTCATGTGGGGGCATATGTTTTTTGTCTCGACCATCCTGTTGGGCAAGGATGCCATGTACACCGTGACCAAATTCTTCGAGGGTATGTATTTCTTCGACAAACCCTATCCCATCATCGTCACCATTGCGGTCGCCGCGGTGTTCACCCTGTTTATCCTCCATGCCTTTCTAGCGGTACGCAAGCTCCCCATCGACTACCAGCAATACAAGACCTATCGCAATCATATGTACATGCTCAAACATAGCGATACCAACCTATGGTTTATCCAGGCGTATACCGGGTTTGCCATGTTCTTCCTGGGCTCGGTACATCTCTACATATTGATGACGCATCCTCACAAGATCGGGCCTTATGCCTCTGCTGACCGAGTGGTCAGTGAATGGATGTGGCCTCTCTACATCCTGTTGCTTCTGGCCGTGGAGCTGCATGGCTCCATTGGCCTGTACCGGCTGGCCGTCAAATGGGGCTGGTTCGAGGGACGCGATGCAAAAGCAAGTCGCAAGAAACTAAAACGCGGTAAGGTCTTGGTCACCGTCTTCTTCCTCGCCCTGGGAGTACTGAGCCTGGCGGCCTATATCAAAATCGGCCTGGAGCATCGCTCTCAATACGGTGAGATGTACCTCCCTGCCGGCACCCAAATACAAGAATCTCACTCCCCAGGAGACACCCCATGAATATTATTTACACCGATGTCCTGGTGGTCGGCGGCGGCCTCGCGGGGCTGCGCACCGCAGTCGGCGTCAAGAAGCGTGGCAAGGATGTCATCGTCCTGAGCCTGATACCCCCAAAGCGCTCTCATTCCGCGGCGGCCCAAGGCGGCATGCAGGCCAGTCTGGGTAATTCGGCCAAGGGTGAAGGTGACAACGAAGACGTGCACTTTATGGACACGGTCAAGGGCAGTGACTGGGGAGCCGATCAGCAGGTGGTCCGGATGTTCGTGCACTCAGCCCCCAAGGCGGTCAGGCAACTCAGCCATTGGGGCGTACCCTGGGACCGAGTGAAACAGGGCGACCGCGAGGCCATCATCAACGCCGAGAAGGTGACCATCACCGAGAGCGCCGAGGCCCACGGCCTGATCACCGCCAGGGATTTCGGAGGCACCAAGAAATGGCGTACCTGTTATACCTCGGACGGCACCGGACACGCCATGCTGTTTGCCTTGGGCGATCAGGCGATCGCCAACGAGATCGAAATCCATGAACGCACCGAGGCCATCGCCCTGATCCATGACGGCAATCGTTGCTATGGGGCGATCGTGCGTAACCTCATCACCGGCGAACTCACCGCCTATGTCGCTAAGGCCACGGTCATCGCCACCGGCGGGTATGGACGGATCTACAAGATCTCGACTAATGCCGTGATTTGTGACGGCAGCGGTATCGCCATCGCCCTGGAAACCGGGGTGGCCACCCTGGGCAATATGGAAGCGGTGCAGTATCACCCCACGGCGATCGTTCCCGCCGGTATTCTTACTACCGAGGGATGCCGCGGCGACGGAGGCATACTCAAGGATGTAGACGGATATCGTTTCATGCCCGATTACGAGCCGGATAAGAAAGAATTGGCCTCCCGAGACGTGGTTTCCAGGCGCATGACCGAACACATCAGAAAAGGCAAAGGTGTTCCATCGAAGTACGGCGACCACATCTGGTTGGACATCACCATCCTGGGACGCAAACATATCGAGAAAAACCTCCGTGAAGTGAAGGATATCTGTGAATATTTCCTGGGCATAGATCCGGCCGTGGACTACATCCCGATACGACCCACCCAACATTACTCCATGGGCGGGGTACGCACCGATTACCGTGGCGAGAGTCAGACCCTGGGTGGGCTTTTCTCCTGTGGCGAAGCCGCCTGCTGGGACATGCACGGTTTCAATCGCTTAGGTGGGAATTCAGTTGCCGAAACCGTAGTTGCCGGAATGATCGTCTCTGAATTCATCGCAGATTTTTGCGATTCCCCCGACAGTGACATCAATATTTCCACCGCACTGGTTAAGGAATTTCTGGATCGGGAAGACAGTAAGCTGCAAACCATCATCGACTCCAGCGCCGGAGAAGATGCCTATGCACTGCGCGGCCGCATGGAAGAGATCATGATGGAAAAGGTCAGCATATTTAGAAACGGGAATGATTTACGCGAGGCCGTCGATGAACTGGAAGATCTACTCAAGAGAAGCCGAAACATATCCATAAAAACCAAGACCCGCGCGGCCAACCCCGAACTGGCCACGGCCTACCGGGTACAAAAAATGCTCAAACTCGCCCTTTGTGTCGCGCTTGGCGCCCTGGAACGTACAGAGAGCCGCGGTGCTCATTATCGCGAAGACCACCCGGAACGCAATGACCGGGACTGGTTGAAGCGTACTCTGAGCACCTGGAAACAAGAAAATGACACCCTACCCACCCTCAGCTACGAAGAAATCGACATCATGACCATGGAGCTACCCCCGGGATTTAGGGGCTATGGGGCGAAAAATATTATCGATCACCCGAATACCGCGAGACGATTGGAAGAGACTGAAAAAATCAAGGCCGCATTCAAAGGCGCTGACCGATTTGCGCTACAAAATGAACTGATGAAATACCTACACCTGCTCCCTGAGCAATTTCAAGGCAGAAACGAGAGACTTCGGGAGCCATTGTCATGAGCGCCTCCCCCCAGAACGAAGCAAAGGGCCGCAAGCTGAGGGTTCATATCTTCAAACACAATCCCCGGGATCCCGAAAGCACGCCTCATTTTCAGACCTTCGAGATCGAAGAGGCCCAAGGGATGACCCTGTTCATCGTACTGAACGAGCTTCAACAATATCAAGATGGCTCATTACAGTTCGATTTCGTCTGCCGCGCCGGCATCTGTGGCAGCTGCGGCATGATCATCAACGGTCGCCCGGGACTGGCTTGCCGGACCTTGACCAACACCTTGGATAGAGATATCACCCTCGCCCCCCTACCCGCCTTTGAGCTCATTGGTGACCTGTCGGTCAATACCGGCAAATGGATGCGGGGGATGAGTGAACGGCTCGGCACCTGGATCCACGACATGGAAAACGAGAACCCCAGCCTGGACCGGCTGGAGGACCGCATGGAACCCGAACTCGCCTCAGAGATCTATGAACTCGACCGCTGCATAGAGTGCGGCTGCTGTGTGGCGGCTTGCGGGACACTGAGGATGCGAGAACAATTTGTCGGCGCAGTAGGATTGAATAAAATCGCCCGTTTCAAGCTCGACCCCCGGGACAAGCGTGATGACGCCGACTACTATGAGCTGATAGGCGACGACGATGGGGTATTCGGCTGCATGTCCCTGCTAGGTTGCGAGGACGTCTGTCCCAAGGATCTGCCACTGCAATCCAAGATCGCCTACGTACGCAGAAAAATGGTTTCTATGGCAATCAAATAGGGACCGATTAGAACGCAGGTTTTTTTATAATAATTCTTATCAACCACACTTCAACAACTTAAGGGAGCTAAAAGCCATGCAAATTACAGGCATGCGATGGGGAGCCAAACTTCTCGAATATGCAGGTTTTCCAACTTCGGAGGTCCTCGGACCACAAGCCACCAAGCACGAAATACAGGACCTCATCGATCGTTGGGGAACTATCCTGATCAAACCGATATTCAGAGGAGGGATAGGAAAGAAAGGCAAAGCCGGTCTGATCGGTCGGGCCAGCGACCTGAAGAACGCCCTGAGGGAGCGCGAAAGACTCTATTTCGCGGAGCATCAGCACGGAGATGTCCATGCCAAGTCCGAAGGAGTCACCTTCGAAAGCGCGATCCCGGCAAAGCATGAGATCTATGTCTCGATCACCGACGTCACCCGGTTCCGCGCCCCGACGCTGACCCTCACTCATCACGGCGGCGTTGACATCGAGGAATTGCCCAAGGACAAGGTCGCCCGCGTCCCATTCGATCCGCTCACCGGTCTCAAGGGCTTTATCGTCTCCAATGTCCTCAATCAGCTCAACGCCCCCAATGAGATCATCAGCCCATTGGTTCAAAATCTGCCCAAGCTCTGGGATCTATTTCACCACTACGGCATGACTACCATTGAACTCAACCCCATCCGCATGATGCCCACCAAGGGTGGCCGACTGAAGGCGGTGGCTTGTGACTTCAAATGCGCATTCGATACCGATGACCCGAACTGGAAACGCCTCGATCTTCCAGAGGACATTGGAGGAGATGAGACCTCCAGGTTCGAGAAGGAGATCAATCAACTTCGCACCTACCAGGGACAGTCGGATGTGTTTGTCACCAATGAGCTAGGCACGGTGACCTCCATGACCTTTGGTGGTGGAGCCGCCTCCTTCGTCACCGAGTTACTGGGCGATATGGGCACCATCTCTTCCGATTTCGGTGGCAACCCGCCCTATCAAAAGATGTTTGATATCAGCACTATCGTCTACAAATACTGGCTACCTCAGTCCAATGTGCTGTTCATCATCGGCGGCAAAGCCAATAATACCGATATCTACGAGACCTTCCGGGCAATGGCCAATGCGTTACGCGACTATTTCAATACCAACGGCCCCAAGCCACTCTATGTCGTTATCGGACGCGGTGGTCCCAACCTGGTACGCGGTCTGGCCTATATGAAAGACACCCTGGATGGGCTTGGTCTGCCCTATCGAATATTTGGCTATGACTCATCCATGAGCGGTGTCATCAATTACACCAAGGCCATCGATCAATGGATGAGCGAGGGCGGTAAAAAAGCCATCGCCCGCAGTATGAAACTATAGTCCCTAAATCCTGCAAGTGATCCTGCTCGCAAGATCTAGGGCGTAAATGACATCCATTAGATCAAGATAAAGAATTCATGCACTGAGGTATGCCATGACAATCTTCAACAAAGAATTTAATATTCATCGGACAGGGATCGATGCCTTCCCTAACTACTACGTCGGCATCAATTCCTTAGCAGAGCTCGCCACCAAAGAAGATAGGGTGTGTGTGCTCAACATCCTGGGGGGTGAGAGTCGGACCGTGACGCCCACCAGTCATATCTATTCCGGCGGCAATATCGTCTGCGGTACCATGCCAGGGCGTTCTGGGTCGGTGCTGAAAACCGAGATCGGCGATATCCCCGTCTATAACAATGTCGTCGAGGCCATGGAGATAGGTGGACACAGGTTTAATGTCGCGGTGGTCTATGTGCCGCCTGCCGGGGTGAGGGACTCTGTGATCGAGGCCGTGAGGGTCAATCCCGAGATCAACAAGGTCGTCATCCTCACCGAAAAGGTCCCCGTATCCGACGCCCGGATCATCCGCCAGTATTGTCAACAGCAGGGCGTAGACGTGTTCGGCGCCAACTGCCTGGGCATCGGTGATGCCCATAACCACGTGCGCATCGGGGGTGCCCTGGGGGGTAACGCACCGGAGGAGTCGATGGTTCCCGGTTCGATCGCCGTGTTCTCCAACTCCGGTAACTTTACCACCACGATGGCGACCTACCTGCTCACCGAAGGCTGGGGGACAACGATCTCCTTCTCCTCGGGCAAAGACC
>JBDLIZ010000252.1:0-7274 GCA_039714615.1 Pseudomonadota bacterium
ACAGATTCTTATATCACTACGGTATCGGAGAACAATCCTATGAATACGACAGAGATGAATAACGCAGCTCGACCGACTGCCTTGATCACCGGTGGCTCCAAGGGCATCGGAATCGAGTTGGCGAAGGAATTCGCCCGCCATGATTACTATCTGGTGCTGGTGGCGCGTAATCAAGCGGGCCTTCAACGCGCGGCGGATGAATTGAAGAATGACTACGATTGCAGCGTAACCACCCTTGCCCTCGACCTGAGTGAGGATCATGCGCCGGCAGAGTTGTTTCGGCAGATGCAAACCAAGGCCATCCGCGTGGATGTGCTCGTCAACAATGCAGGTACCGGGGACTATGGCCCTTTCGCTGACAGTGACCTGGACCGCCAGATCACCATGCTGCGGATCAATATTTTGGGCCTGACCGCGCTTACCCGGCTGTTTCTTCCCGGCATGATCGAATGCGGCCATGGGCGCATTCTCAATGTCGCCTCCGTCGTGGCCTATTTCGCCGGTGGTCCCAACTGGGCCAGCTACGTGGCCTCCAAGCACTATGTGCTGGCCTTCACGCGGGGATTGTCGAAGGAGCTTTCTGGTACCGGTGTCACGGCAACGTCCTTGTGCCCAGGACCTACTGCAACGGACTTTGTCAGCCACGCGGGTGTCGGCAGCGCCCGTGTCTATCGTTGGGTTCCGAAGATAAGCCCGTCCGGCGTGGCCCGCGCCGGTTACCGTGCGGCCGTGGCGGGGCGAACAACCGTGGTCCCTGGTCTCATCAACAAAATCCTTGCCTTCCTGGGCGAGTTGCCCCCGCGTGCTATTGCGCTAATAGTGTTTGCCTTTCTTTCCAAAGGAGCCGCAGCGCCCAGGGAGGTCAATTTATCAAATCCCAACTAAAATTTTGCTTTGCGATAGAAACCGGAGTGCACAAGCGTGAGGAAGAAGGCCATGAAAAGACAAATATTATACATGATTAATATATCACTACTCCTGCCAATCCTATCGGTTGCAGCAGAGTTACCCAGCGGCGACGAGATTGCAACAAAGATTAATGCCCGTGATGAAGGTGTGGCGGTCGGCCGAAACCTGACTATGGAAATGACCGATCGCCGGGGTAAGACGCGCACTCGTGAGACCCGTGGGTTTCGCAAGTACTACGGCGATGAGAAACGCACGGTTATCTTCTACCTCGAACCCAGGAACGTGAAGGACACGGCCTTTCTCACTTACGATTATCCGAAGGCCGACCGCGATGACGATCAGTGGCTCTATCTCCCCGCCATGCGCAAGGTCAGGCGTATCTCCGCCTCGGATCGTGGCGACTATTTCCTCGGCACGGATCTGACCTACGAAGATATCAAACTGGAGACCCGCGTTTCCATGGAAGACTACACCCGCAAGACCATCGGTGAGGACGAGGTGGATGGTCATCATTGCTATGTGGTCGAGGCGACGCCTGTGAACCAGGAGACGGCAAAGGAACTTGGACACAGCAGAGTGGAACAGTACGTCGACAGCAAGATCTGGATCGTTCGACGTGCCAAGTTCTGGGACCGGGACGGCAATCCGCTGAAGACTTCATATTTCCGCGACATCCGCCAGGTGCAAGGTATCTGGACACAACACCGTATCGAGGTGGAGAACCATAAAACGGGTCATCGTACTCGGTTCCTGTTCAGCGCCGTCGACTACCAGAGCGGTGTCGGTGATGATCTTTTCACCCAGAATGCGCTACGGCGAGGATTATAAGGAGAGGAGTACCGAGATGCGTTTTGCATGGTTCCTCATTTTCTGCATTGCTATGGTGCAATCCGCAATTGCGGCAGATCCTCAACTCACCCATCTGTTGATAGGGCGTTGGGCGGTAGGCAGCGAACCGATCGGGACGCAGATGTTGGATCTCAGCTGGCAGCCGGAGGTCCGGTGGTGGTTCGAGAACGGGGGGCGGCTGACCGGTGGGGCGCGATTGCGTTTTCAACCAGAGGCCGGGATGCGACCGTCTGATATGGAGCGGGACAGCTACGACCCAGTCTCAAAACCGGCCCTAATCGGCGATAACGCCGAACTGGAACTGCGTGAGCTTTATTATGAACGTCCGGCAGGCGACTGGTATCTCACGCTTGGCAAGCAACAGGTCGTGTGGGGGAAGGCGGATGGGCTTAAGGTGCTGGACGTGGTCAATCCTCAGTCCTTCCGCGAGTTTATTCTGGAGGACTTCGATCAGTCACGCATCCCGCTTTGGACCGTCAATGCAGAGCGGCCATTGGGTGATTGGACCTTGCAATTGTTATGGCTTGCCGATCAGACCTATCACGCACTGCCTCAGCAACAGGGTACCTACGTCTTTACCTCGCCGCGCCTGCGGCCTCAGGCGCCGCCCGGCATTACGACCCGCCTCCTTGATTCTGAACGGCCCAGTCGAGATTTGGCCGATTCGGATGCCGGCTTGCGTCTGACCAGCTTTCTCGGCGGCTGGGATCTCTCTCTCAACTATCTGTACCAGTACCACAATCAGCCGGTGTTGCATCAGCGGATTATTCCCGGTCCTGCACCGGTGGTGGAGATCACCCCACGCTACCATCGAACGCACCTGCTGGGCGGTACCTTCAGCCGCGCCTTGGGTGACTGGGTGGTCAGGGGAGAGCTTGGTTATTTCACCGATCGTTTCTTTCTTAGTACCGATCCGTCGGCTGCCGATGGCGTGGCAAAAAGCAGGGAACTCAGCTATGTGCTGGGCCTGGACTGGTCGGGTCTTCACGATACCTTCATCAGTACCCAGTTGTTTCAGAGTTGGCTGCCCGATCATACTCGGGGCTTCACCCAACCCGAGTTGGATACCACATTCACTTTCCTGGTGCGACGCGAGTTCTGGAACGATACCCTGACCATTGAGGTGCTATGGATTGCCAATACCAATGACGACGACGGGCTGGTTCGCCCCAAGGTCAGTTACGATCTGCAGGACAACCTCAGCATCTGGGGCGGCTTGGATATCTTTTATGGTGAGCGCGATGGGTTGTTTGGCCAGTTCGATGACAACGATCGTTTGTTGTTGGGCCTGGAGGTCGGGTTTTAAGGCGGTCAACTGAAAGAATGCACAAGGGATGCTACCGAAATATCTTAGGAATGCGAACGACACACTTCCCTAACTGGCGCCGCATGATCGTTTTTATTCAAGGCGTGACAACAGGCGCATAGCCGTAAATATTCGGCCAACCCACCTGCACAGCGAAGAAAGTTCGGGACACATCGACCCTAATCGGGTATCAAGCGGGGCATGGAAGACGCCCCTCAGCATCGGCCCGAACCCCTAGCGCCAGAGAATTGTGGCGAACCTGCACCTCATCCCTTTTCCCAAAATAGGGTTCAACTGACACAAACAGAGCATATTGAGCTGTTGTGTTGGTATTTCAGTTTGGACAGAAGTGCTGCTCAACAAATTCCTCTTTTCCCGGGCCACGTATAACTTGTGCACAGATTACGCCTATCGTGGTCTACCCATCGCGCCAGGCACACTGACGGGAGGGCTAAAACAGATTGCCCCGCTGTGCAACGGGTTGATCAGCCGGTTCGTTGAAAAACAGCTGACCGAGGAGTTGTTTCATAACGACGAGACCGGCTGGAAAGTGTTTGAAGCGATCGAAGGCAAAGTGGGCTATCGATGGTGGCTGTGGGTGACCCAATCCTCATCGGTGGTCTATTACGCCATGGCGCCGAGTCGCAGTGGCGATCTCCCCATCGATTATTTTTCCGGGCTGGACCAGCGTCTGGAACAGGTCATTGTGGGGTGTGACCGCGACAGCGGTTATAAACGCCTGGCACGGGAAAACCCAGTGATTCTGCTGGCTTTTTGCTGGGCGCACCTGCGCCGCGATGTCCTCGATGCGGCGAAGAGTTGGCCCGACCTCCAAGCGTGGATGTTGTCCTGGGTCGAGATGATCGGCGAACTCTATCACCTCAACGCTCAGCGTTTGGAACATTGGGATGAGGCGCAGGCTTTAGCGGATCAAACCCCCGCCTTTAGGCAACGCCATCAAGCACTGGAGCAAGCGATGCAACAGATGAGTGCGCGCTGCGACCAAGCACTGGAAAAGGAGGGACTGCATGTCGCCCAACGCGAGGGGCTCAACAGCCTGAACAATCACTGGCTGGGATTGAGCGTTTTTGTGCAATCCCCTCAAGTTCCCATGGATAACAATACCGCGGAACGGCGCATGCGCAACCCCGGTATGGGGCGGAAAAACGATTACGGCTCCGGCCGCCAATGGAGTGCCAAGCTGGCGGCGATGATGTTTTCACTGTTTCAAACCCTACGGCTGTGGAAGCTCAATCCACACCACTGGCGCTATCGCTATCTTACGGCCTGTGCGGGAAATGGGGGGCAACCCCCGGCGGACCTCGGCCCCTTTATCCCCTGGCAGATGAGTGACGAACGCCAACAGCAGTTGGCCAAACCGATGCCGATGACGGGCGCTGATCCCCCGTTGCAGATCAGTCCAGTCTAGCGCAGCCGCCATGAAGCGCTATTGCGGACGTGATTTTACAGACCAGGAACTGGAGCAGATTCGCGGGCTCGATCATTTAGTGCACGGTATCGGTCTTTGCTGTGTCTTACCACCCATCGTCCGCCGCGAACCGATCGCCAAAACGATTTTGCAGCTGCTTAAGCGATTCTTGCATGGCTTGGCGTCCACGGCCTTTAAGGTAATGCAGCGGTCCGCCGCGAAATGGAGCGAAACCGGTGCCGAAGATGACGCCGGCATCCACCATATCGGCATCTTCAACCACCCCTTCGCGCAGGCAGGCGATGGCCTCGTTGATCAGCCGCAGGATCAGGCGTTCCTGTAGTTCTTCGCGGTCGTGTTCGGAGGGCTCTTTTTTGGGTTTTATAGGTTTGCCGTTCTGGTACGGGTAAAAGCCCTGTCCGGTCTTGCGTCCCAGATGACCGTTGCTCACCATATCCTTGAGTCTGGTAGGGACCTGAAATCCATAGGCCTTTCCCAGTATCTCGCCCACATGCAGACCGATGTCCAGGCCGACGGTATCGGCCAGCTCGATCGGCCCCATGGGCATGCCGAAATCGATGGCGACCTGGTCGATCACCGTCTTGGGGATGCCTTCGCTCTCCATGATAATAGCCTCTAGAAGATAGGGCATCAGGATGCGGTTGACTAGGAATCCCGGACTGCCCTTGACCTTCAGGGGTAGCTTGTCGATATGGCGAGTGAAGGCCAGGGCCCGGTTGATGGTTTCCTCTCGGGTGTGTTCGCCATGCACGATTTCCACCAGCGGCAGTTGCGCGACGGGATTGAAAAAATGCAATCCCGCCAGCCGGCCTGGATCGCTGAATCCCTGAGCCAGGGTGTCGATAGGGATGCTCGAGGTATTGGTGGTGACTAGGGCACCGGGTTTGAGTTTGGGTTCGATATTACGGTACAGCGTTTGTTTGGCCTCGATGTCTTCGAAGATCGCCTCGATGACCACGTCCGCGTGTTTTACACCCGAACCTTTTTCGTCCGGGATCAGCCGATCCATTACCGACTTGATTCGGCGTTCGGTCTTCAGTCGCCGGGTGAATAGACGCGCTGCGCGTTCTACGGTGGCGGCCAGGCTGCGGGTGCTGGGGTCCTGCACCGTGACCCGAAAACCCTGCAGGGCGCACCAGGCGGCGATGTCACCGCCCATCAGGCCGGCGCCGATGACATGGATATGGCGGGGTTCAATGAGCGATTTATCACCGGCGGCCTTGAGCCGGTTTTGCAGCATGAATACCCGAATCAAATTGCGTGCCGTTTCCGTGATGCTGAGATCGGCAACGGATTGCGCCTCTTGGTCCAGCATCCGTCCTTCGTCGCCGCCATGTTGCTCCCACAGGTCGATCAGGGCATAGGGGGCGGGGTAGTGGGCCTTGGAGACCTTGCTGGTGACCTGATTGCGCATCTTGCGGGCGAGCAGACGGCGCACCGGCCACTGACCGAGCAATCTTAATAAGCGGTTGGGTCGATGAGGGCGGGGGGTGGTCTCGAGTAGGTGATGGGTGGCATTCACCAGATGACGTTGCGGGACCGCATGGTCTATCAGGCCGATCTTGCGGGCCCTGTACACGTCCAGACCACGGCCGGTGAGCATCATATCCATCGCCGCGATCGGTCCCAATACCCGCAGCGAGCGCATGGTGCCGCCATAACCTGGATGGATCCCGAGTTTGATCTCGGGCAGTCCCAATCGGGTCTTGGGATCATCTAGGCCGATCCGGTAATCGCAGGCCAGTGACAGTTCGGTGCCGCCCCCCATGCAGAATCCGTTGATGACCGCCACCGTAGGGAAGGGCAGGGCGTCGATGCGGTCCATGATCGCCTGGCCACGCTTGATCATGGCCAGGGTCTGTTCACGGCTGGACAGTCGGGTAAATTCCTTGACATCCGCCCCGGCGATAAACCCGCTGGGCTTGTCGGAGATGAAGGCCAACCCTTTGACGGAAGAAGCCTCCAGGGTGTCCAGGATGGACTCCAGTTCGCTGAGCACGGCCGTGGACAGTACATTCACGCGCTCGCCGGCCACGTTCAGATGCAGCCACACCATTCCGCGCTCATCTTCCTGCCAACGCCAGTGTTGAAATCTATTTGTGCTCATGATTCACCCCGATACCTTTTCAACCAACATCGCTCCACCCTGGCCACCACCGATACAGAGACTGGCGATACCCCGCTTGGCATTGCTGCGTTGCAGAATCTTCAGCAGGTGCAGCACGATGCGCGCACCACTGGCCCCAACCGGGTGCCCCAGACTGATACCGCCGCCATCGACATTCAAGCGTTGGTGGGGAATTTCGCCCAGCGCATGGTCCGAGTCGAATTCCTGTCTGCAATAAGTATCGTCACGCAAGGCCTCCACACAGGCGAGCACCTGGGCGGCAAAGGCCTCATTGATCTCCCAGTAATCGATATCTTCCAGTGTTAAGCCGGCGCGTTTCAATATCGGTACCACGGCGTGTACCGGACCGAGCCCCATTTGCGCCGGATCCAACGCCGCCCATTGGCTGTCGACGATACGTCCCAGTACCGGAAGGTCATGTTTATTGACGGCCTGCTCGCTGGCGAGGATCGTCCAAGCCGCGCCATCGGTGAGCTGGGCGCTGTTGCCTGCCGTGACATGGCCGAACGGTTTATCGAATACCGGCTTGAGCTTGGCCAGTTTTTCGACTGAGGAATCGGGGCGCAGGCCGTCATCATGCTCATAGGCATGACCCTTGGTATCGTAGAGGATTTCGATTTCGTCGAGGTGGC
>JBDLIZ010000253.1:0-7256 GCA_039714615.1 Pseudomonadota bacterium
CACCCGGCGATCTTGCTTCCGACCGGAAGTGATCGGACCGGTCATGGAGGCATCGAAGTGGCTGAAGCCTTCGCTGGGTACAGGATGTAAGAAGAATACGAGGGGAAAATATAAGTACGCGCAACAATGTCCCGAAACAAGAGAACTGAATGGCAAAAAGAAATCCCCCAATTAAGGGGGATTCGATGTTATTAATACGCTTGAAACTCCTCATCATCAGACCATGACATGTTCGAATTAATTAAATCACATTCTTCTTGAGAGGCATTCAGTTGATGAAATTCTTCATTGTCAGACCACAACATATTTGCATTCATATAGTCACTAGCTTCATCAGCATGAACGGTCCAAAAGACAAGTGGTATAAAAGCAAGTTGCAAGAGTAACTTAATCATAATATATCTACTAAATTAGTATATAATCAAATACTTCATATTAATAATGTTAACAATACTGATTCGGTCCGGCGGTGATGGGTAAAAGACTGGTTGTGGCCGAACCCGGCAGCTCCTGAGGTAAGCGGTTGTATTTCCTGATAAATTCGTGCTGTCGACCCGTTTAATACCTTCACGACCTCTATCTTTGTCGCCGACATTTTTAACCATGCGACACTATGCCGCATTAGTATTTAATGAATATCTAACATTGCCGCTATATAGTTTAACTAACATATTCTTATTCTCTTGCATCCCCATCAATGGAGGACAGTCATGAGTGATTTTGTCGAGAAGCTCAGGCTTGCGGAAAAGGCGGCGGAGGACATCTATTTCGCGAAGGTTAACCGCGAATTGATCGAGTCCCTGCACAAGCGGATGCAGGCAGAGAAAGATTTCTATCAACCTTCTGATCAACCGAGTGCCGAAGAGTGGGCAGAAGACAGCCCGGTTATCAAGTAGGTTAGTACAAATATAGACACTTGTAGTATCGGTCAGGGAGGAAGAGCAATGTCAGTTATGATTGCGAACTTATTTCACCGCGCCAGTAAATGCCCTGTCGCATGTTTTTTGAAGCTCCTGTTTTCTGCCAGCTTTATTTACGCACTTCATTTAGCCGCCTATCACCAGGTCGACGTGTCACTCTATTCATATATCTGGCTGGTAAATTTGGTTGCGGTGATTGCTATCCTGGCGCTGGCGTTTCATTGGATCTGCGAGTACCGCAATGTGGAGAAAAAGGAGGATTGAAATAGTACTTCAGAACAATAGTGTGCCTCGCCAGAATTGGAAATGATTCTAATGGCATACGAACTTTTGATTATGGGATAACTAGAAGGTGTCATGGGTAATTTATTTCCAGCGCTGATGTTGGTCGGCGCATCATTTGGAGTCGTTGCAGCGGCTGTCGGGCTAATCTGGTTCTGGAGGAAATGGCTATTATTTTATCGGAAGCAATATTGGAAATTCTGAAGTAGACCATCAAAAGAGACTGATTGACTAACAGCGGCGGCCTTTGTCGCCGTTTTTAATTGTGTTCTGTACTTACGTTTTTGGCCGGCTCCAGTCTTCGCTGACCATGACCACAATCAGTGAAGGGAGTGCCAGGAACGGCAAGTATCCGCTCGAATCCGGTCGTTTGGTAAATAACCATCTGGTAATTCACTAAAAGGCAGGAGCCGACGGCGAGTTCAACTTATAGAGACAAGATACGCTTAGTGCAGTGGATCCCTGACACTCGCGGCGTGGGCGAGCGATATTCAGGGCTCCCTGCCAAACACTTGTTCCTGGGGAATCCGGTCTGCGATGGCAACCCCCAACTGTTCCAAATCGGTATAGCCCTCCAAGCGTATACCCCGATTATTTCTCAATTTCAGTTGAATGTGCTCAACCTGTCCTTTCCTGCGATAAAAAGTCAGCCTAGCAATATCTTTAATATTCAGTATGGATTTATCGGTTCCGGTAAAAAATGAAACTTCATCGCCGACAATTTCGATCCGATGGTTTTCGACCAGGCGCAGGTAACGGCGATAGCGGTAATAATTGACAGCATTGCCAACGACCACCACGATAATAACGGACCAAAAAAACATATCATTGTAAGTTTCTGGGTCTTGTAAGTGTCCGGCGGTGACAACGACAGTCAACACCAGACTGAGCAGTGCGCTCAAGAAAATGTTTTTCTTGCGGCTTTGAAGTGACGTTTTGCTGATGGAGTAAGGCATAGGATATTTCGATGGTTTCATTACGCACCAATCATAAAGAATAATGGAATGGCCGCCAGCGTACGGTCAAGAATATTTCCCTGAATAATCATGAATTATGAATGCAAACAAGCCGAAACAGTAATAATTTTCCCTTGATGCCCCCCCTCCGCTCCTTCATTACTGGTACCGTTATGGTCGACGAGATTTCGGCGCTGGCTTGAACCTGCACCCCGAAATCGGTCGTTCGGAATTGCTCCCCCTCCCCCGCCCGGCTACCTGGGGCCGTGCGCAGACACGCCCACCTCATGCCCGGAGTGTCCACCTCTCGCCCAATCTCGACACGAGCATGACACCACCCCGACCGTCCACCCCCGACCCAGAGACGCCGCCTGTATCGCAACTTGGCAGGCAACTTGTTCGCTTCAATTGTGAAGTCGATGTTCTCCATCAGCTTTCGGAATTATTTGAGCCGTTTTTCGGCATTGAATTTTCGCCAGCTCACGGCAATCTTGAGGCTGAACCACATGAACAAAAAAGGCACTCATGGAAAGTGCCTCTGATGACCATACAATCTGAGTCGGCAGCATGGTGTGATGTTTCGGGGTTCGGCCAGGTCGGTTCTCGTGGTTCGGTCCGAGATCGGTTTCGGTCGACCGATTCCTTAATTTTCTTCGGCTTAGCCCCCCGGTGTTCGCCATCGAGGGTCGGTTTCGGTTGTTCGGCCAATGGGTCGGTCGAAAAGCCTCTTCAGCTTCTTCAACTTACTGAATCAATGAGGGTTCTGTTCGTGGGACTCATAATCCCTTGGTCGAAGGTTCGAGTCCTTCCAGGCCCACCACTTCCCATAAAATTCTTATAGTTATGGCGCCGGGACCAAGGAATCCATAGTCCCTTGGTGCATCACATAGTGGAAGACACGGACGGCGGGGGCTTTGGTCAGACACGACTCGACTGACCGTCCATATCGAGGCATCGAGACGCAGGGAAGCAATGGATTAATGAAGTTATTAGAACCAGCGTCCCCTACCGGTACCAACACTCACGTAACCGTGGTTACCGATCGGTACCCCGACACTCATGCCGACTCCCACATTGGCATTGCAGCCGGTAAGTAACAGGCTGGATGACAGCACCAGGATGAGTAACAGCTTCTTTTCCATGGATCTCATGTGAATATCTCCCGTTACAGTGGCAATTGTTGCAGAGCCAGTAGCGCGCCAGAAGGGTCAACGACCAGCGCCAGCTTGCCATCACGAATATCAGCTGCTGGTGTCAACAGCACCCGGCCACCCAGCCCGCCGACCTTTGCCGTAGTTGCCTTGACATCCTGCACGCCAAAATAGGTCAGCCAAAGTGGATCAACTCCGTCCAGCGGATTTTTCAGGATGCCGGCCCGCTTGACGCCATCCACTATCAACAGGGTGTACTCGCCGCCATTGCGCTGCTGCACATCGACCTTGTATCCGGCCAGCGCCTTGTAGAAACGTGTGGCAGCGGCCGGATCACTCGCCAGCAATTCATCCAAGACTACCCTGCCCGATTTACCGGCGTCTGAGTCATCTGGATCGCCGATGCTGCTTTGTGCCAGCCCCAGCACCGCGCCCTGCGGGTCGATGATGGCGGCGACACGCACGAAGTCACTGATATCGAGTCGCTCGACAACAGTTGAACCACCCGCCGTACCATTCTGCTTGACTGCCAGACCCAAATCCGGAACCGAGAGGTAACCCAACCAGCGGGAGACATCACTGCCGTCCTTAGGGGGCTGCTCAACCACCATGCCGGCGACGAAGCGGTCACCCGACTTCGCCAGTGTATAGGGATTTCCGTTGGGCCCGCGACGCTGTTCGTAGGTCCAGCCAAACAGGCCGCTGTAAAAGCGCTTGCCCGCTTCAAGGTCCGTGGTCACCAGGTCGTGCCAGATGAACTTGCCAGTGAGCGGCTCTTCCGACAGAGACATGCCGGACATGAGGGATGTCGTGGTACTGGCACAAGCCGTAATGCCGGCCAGCACTATAACCGTCAGGTATGTGCGTAGTTGTTTCATGGTCCCCTTCCCTGTTGTCGTGAGTTGCGTGTGTGTATTCCAATGAGCACATGCATTGTACACAAGCAGAACAACAACAAATCACCGTGGTCTGATGACCGTCCAACTCAGGGCTGAACGACTCAGTTGCCCGATCAGGCCGACATATCAGATGTCACCAGGTTCGAGTCCTGGCGGGCCCACCATTTCTCATAAAAATTATCGTGTTATGGCGTTCGGATCAAGGGATCATAGTCCCTTGGTGCATCACATGGCGGGGACGTGGAGGGCTCATTCCGGGGAGCAACCAGCATGTTCCTATCATCAATATTTTAGCTGTATGCCGAAAGATTGATCAGTCGGTGTCGTAGAAAATTCCGTAGTGGTAGGCACCCTCGATGACGCCGCTGGTGTAGAAACCGTTCAGGCCCATGAAGCTGCCTTTCGCAAAGTAAATCTTGAGTTCAGGGTGTGCATCAGCCGCCTGCTTGACGCCGGCGACGAGCTGGTCGTCCGCGTTTCTCACGAGGACACCCGAAAAGCCCGCCGTGAGCGGGAAGACATCGTTACCGCTATCGCCACAGAAGACGACATCCGATTTGTTCGCGCCAATCTCGTCGGCGATATATTCAAGCGCGGTCTGCTTGGTCGCGCTTTGCGGGAGAAAATCGAGCAGGCCCTTGCCTGACTGGGAGTCGAAGCTGTAAACGATGACTTCGTCAAACTTGCCTTTGACCCGTTCGTCAACCGCCTTCAGAATGGACTCGTTCCTGTCATGGTCAACATAGTAGCTTTGCTTGAACGGGCCGCAATGTTCGCTCTCCTGCTCGGTCAGGCCGTCTACCCCGGCTACGACGCTACGTACTGCATCCGCATCCCACCCGGGGCTGGTCTGCTTTACATGAGTATCCCAGCCGCCGTGGGGCTTCCAGCCATCTTGCCCGTACTTTCGGATTGAGGTGCCTACGTCGCCGATGAGCACATGGGGATAACGGATGCCGAACTCCCTGATCGCATTCTCGGTCAGATCAAGATTCCTTCCTGTCACATAGACGACCAGCACGTCATGTCTCTGCGTGAGTTCATTGAATAGGTCGATGGCGCCGGGATCCGGTGGCCAGCTACCGTTCGGGAGTAGTGTCCGGTCCAGATCGGTTGCAAGAATTCGCATATTCGTGCTCCGCTGCAGTTACTGTTGAATTCAGCCCGGGTTTGTCGCCATGGGCTCGAAGGACATAAGGATCTCTTCGTCCGTACCGTCGCCCTGGTAAACCGTAAAGCTGTGCTTGCGCAGATCGGCTTTCAAGGTTGCGGTGGCTTCCGGGTGCTGCCAGGCGATGTGCAGCAGGTGAGGCTCGGTCTCGATGATCTCCATCTCGCCCTCGAACGCCGGTGAGGTGTTGCGCAGCCGGATCAGCGCGAGCTGGTCCAGTACGACGGGGCGTTTCAATCCGGCCTCGATATCAATTATTTTTAAAGTGGTGCGGTTAATCTCCTTGTGTCCCGCGGTACGCCCTCTTTCCGCTGCTGCATAATCGTTTGTGCCGGCAAACAGATCCAGATACCACACCTGCGGGACACCGGGCATGAACATCTGGATGGCACGGGCCAGACGCAGCTTGCGTTCGTCCTCTCCCAGGGCGCTGAAGAAGGTCGCATTGACCTGGTAGTAGTCGATCTTCTTGCCGTCGGCATCGTACAGGTTCTTGGTCCGACCGCCCCGGTCGATAATATACTTGATGGCGGCCTCGATCTGCTCATCGTCCAGCAGGCCCGGTCTATAGGTACCGTCGACCTGTTTACCCTTGAGGTCGAGCACCGGGATCCCGTCATGGCTACCAAGCATATTGATGGTCTGTAATTCCCTCGACTGGATGTCCTCGATCCAGCGCAACAGGGACTCATTGCGACCCCGCTCCAAGGCGTTAATAACAAGCCCGGGGAAGAAGAAGTCATAGACGGGATAGCCTTCTTTCGAGATTTCTTCGTGGATACCTGCACCGTATTCGGCATGGATCTCGGGGAAGATGATCAGATCATATTTCTGCGCAATGCCCCGCAGACGCTCCAGGTAATCCCAGGTGCCGGGCCGATTGAAGAAATTTGGCTGGCCAGGCTCTTTGTGCAAATAAGCGAAAGCATCCAGGCGAATTATTTTAGCGCCGTACTCACTGAGCTTGCGAAATGTCTCATCGTAGAAGTTCCAGACTAATTCGGAACGGGCGTTGAGATCCATCTGACCCAGGAATTCACGCTTGTGGCATACGGCCGCGATTAACTCATCCTTGCTCACCCGGCTACTGTATTCAGCGATGCATTCCATGTCCGCAGATTCCAGCTGCCCCTTATCCTTGATGACGACTTTGATGTGGTTCGCAAAGTTGGATGCATCCTGCAGATCCATCCCCTTGATGTGGGCAAAATCCTGTGCCGTTATTTCGTCGAATTCCACCTTTTGATAAAAGGTGTTCCAGTAAGCCTGGAGGCTACCATCAGGAAAGCGCATTTTCAGTATGGGCAGACCGGGTTTTCTCATGAAAAGCTTGTCCAGATGCTCTTTGTCAGGTACCACGTGGTCATGCTCTCCCATGGTGCCGTGATCCTTCCAGAATTCGTTCCAGTCGATGAAAAAATCCCGGTAGGGTGATTCTTTTCCGTTTTCCAGCAAATCGACGAACTGCGGCGAGCGTACAGACAGGTGATTAAGTACCAGGTCGAGCTTGATCTGGATACCAAGCTCATTGAGCTCACCTAAATCTTCCGGGCTAACGAGCTCTTCGTTGATGTTGTAATCGATGATGGAGAAGCCACGATCCAGGTCGCTGTTGAAAAAGGTGGGAAGGATGTAGAACAACGAAAAGGCATTCCTGAACTCGGCCCTCTTGAGTAAGTCCACCGTGTCTGCCAGCCGCTTGCCAATACTGTCAGGATAGGCATTTAGCATTACCCCCCGGGGCAGGATTTGTGCTTTGGACTCTGGATCTTTATTCATGACGTATCTTTCTTAAAATTGGTGTCCCCATCGCATCCGCCAACCTCGTGCGGTGAAACGGACGCCGTTGGGGGGACACTTTCCAATATAGTAGAGCC
>JBDLIZ010000254.1:0-7250 GCA_039714615.1 Pseudomonadota bacterium
AACTAAAGTCCTTTATTGGTGCTTACATCATCCCTTTGAACTGAACCGTTATTTTGCAGTAAGCCCACCTGAGACCAATTTATTCACAAGCTCTGAGCTTCTCTTGATCGCCGGGGAGCTGGCCTGAGAACGCCAACCGCTGACGGCCCTCGGTTACAACGCCCACGACCTCCCGGCCTTGTTCTCCCGTGTTGGAGGAATCGTCTCTCAGACGCCCGCGTGCGGCGGCGACTTCGGGGTCCTCCTCTACTACGAGAGGGATGCGTTTTCCGTTCTCCAGTTGCATAAGCAGGTGTTCGACCACCGATTCGCGATACACGTCCTGATCGAATTGCACGATGATCCGCGGCAGTCCCGGCGCCCGCCAGGTATGAAAACGCGGGTAGCGCCCGACTCGCGGACGTTGGGTGATGAAGTTGTGGCTGAGGGCCTCACTCAGTGTGACACCGTCTTGGGTGCTGATGCCGGGTCGTACCTCGATCCGGTATCGCGTCGCCGGAGACAGGGTAGCCTTTGTAGAGAGCTGGCAGGCCAGCGAGGATGTATTGAGCCAATGCCATTCACAGTCCGTTTGTGGTTCGATGGTGATGGGGATCTCATCGGGGCGTCGCTCCATGCGGCCTACCGGAACGACCGGACGGTTAAACTGAAATACGATTTGCCGTCCAGTCGGCACGTCGCTGCCGGTAGGGGTTATGTGCAGGATCTTGAGTGGTCGGTCGTCTTTGTCGCCTTTATTGAGATCGCTGTTATTGAAAGCCGCCGGGCTGGACGGTACGCAGACGACGGCGCATAAAAACAGAACAGCGATGGATCGCAGCAATGACATGGGTATACCCCTGGTTGGGCTAGGAGCCTGTCGGACTTAGGACTGATCTACTGCGGAAAAGCTAGATGTGGACAGATCTTTCGATCCTTTTCGTTAAATAGCTACGGCTATTCGCCTCAAAGGATCGAAAAATCTGTCTCAAACCGTCTTTCCCTTGCTACGATCACCTAAGTCCGACAGGCTCCTAGGTACTACGGAAAAGCCCCTTCGGCTCATTTGCAATTGTAAAGAAAAATCCTGCGTTCTGATCGGCTCCTTAGAATACGCGACGCTTACGGTAAATCCCTTGTGAAAGAACTAATGTATTTAATCGTCACATAAATTCACGCATTTCTCGGGTGAAATTTGAGACAATATATAAAAATATAGAATAACCGAGTCAACAGGGGGCACAATGAAGAGGGAACGATACACCAAAGCCATTAACGCGGAAGTGGTTTTGAAGGCGCTCGATAGGGGGCTGCTGACGGGGAAATGCAGTGATGGATCAATATGCTGCAAGGGACGATCAGGTCGTCTGATGAGAACTTGTTACAGGCAAGCCGCATGAGTTTTTTCACCGGTCCAGCAAGCCTTTGTTTCTGCATGTTTCGTGTCTTACTTCTGTTTCTTATCTACATTCCTATCGTAGCTGTAGCCGGTCCTGCGATCGATATTGAGATTAAAGGACTCGATAGCGAACATCGGGATAATGTGCTGAACTACCTTGACATCGAAAAACGCAAGGATAACGAAAATTTTACCGTTACCTGGCTCAAGCGCCTCCATGCCAAGGCACCCGATCAGATACGTGCCGCATTGGAGCCCTTCGGGTACTACAATCCCGATGTTGATGCCTCATTGACCGAGCAAGACGGCAAGTGGTACGCCGTCTACGATGTAGATCTAGGCCTGCCCGTAAAGGTCTCCAAGGTCGATGTAAGCTTGATCGGACCCGGTGCTGATGAGCCCATCCTCAAACAAGCGGTATCGGCATTTCCTCTCAAAGTGGGAGACATATTAGACCACAAACGCTACGAACAGGGCAGGTCAGCGATCATCGAGGCGGCATCCGGCTATGGTTATGTCAAGGTCAAACCCGAGAAGGCGCAGGTCAGAGTCGATAGAGAAAACAACCAGGCCGAGATTGAATTGACGATCGATACCGGACTTCGTTACTACTTCGGTGAGGTCAGGGTGCAGCAGGATTTTCTCGATGAAGACCTGGTCGAGGATTACATCACGATTGAAACGGGAAAGCCCTTTCTGAATGAGGATCTGTTGCGGTTTCAGCAGGGGCTCATGGCGTCTGCTTACACGTCTTCGGTAAAGATCGAACCCAATTTCGAAGCGGCGATGGATGATCACGTTCCATTGGATGTCTCGCTGGTGCCGAACAAGCGGCATCGTATCGCGGTGGGTGCGGGATTCGATACCGACCGGGGACCGCGGGTCTCGGGGCGGTGGATCAATCGCCGCCTGAACCGATATGGCCATCACTCGGAGGTTGTTTTCAAGATTGGCACTACTCAGCGGGAGCTCAAGGGCTCTTATTTCATCCCGGTGTACAATGCACTGACAGACCGGTTCGCCACGTCGGCGAGATACGAATATGAAGAGACGTCATCGACGGAGCGAGAAACAACCGAAGGAGAGTTGGCCTTCGTTCGGCGTAATCTAGACGATACCTACCTGGGCAAGTTGTTCCTCCAGTTCTTCCGCGAGACTTACCGGGCCGGTATCCAACCAGAGACAACGGCCAATCTGTTGCCCATTGTGGGGGGTACCCTGCGTTTTTCGCATGTGGAGGAATCGCTATTCCCTCAACGAGGGCACAACCTGTTCGGGGATTTACGTGGTGCCACCTCAGCGATTTTGTCCGACACCGGGTTCTTGCGATTGCTCTTGCGGGGGGAATATTTTTACCCCTTAGGCAGTAAGGGCCGACTCAGTCTTCGCACCGAGTTGGGCACCAGCTGGGTCGAGAAATTCCCGTTATATCCAGTCTCATTGCGCTATTTCGCAGGTGGTGCGAGCAGTGTGCGTGGTTTCGGCTACAAGGATTTAGGGCCTAAAGATCCTGCCGGAGCCGTGGTCGGGGGCAAGCACCTGGTCACCGGCAGCGTCGAGTATGATTATCGGTTTCTGGATAAGTGGGCGGCCGCCGTCTTCGTCGATGCGGGCAATGCGTTCTCGGACACATTCGAAAAATTACGTGTTGGCGGCGGTGTCGGTATCCGTTGGCTGGCCCCGTTTGGAAGTCTGAAGGTCGATGTTGCCTTGCCTGTTGATGAGTCGTTCATGTTTGATAATATGCAGCTCTATATCGGGTTCGGGGCGGTGTTATGAAAAAGGTATTCTATGTGTTCGCCGGCACGCTAAGTGGTTTTTTGTTGGTGCTCATCACAGCGATTACGCTGTTACTGGGAACCGAGGCCGGCCTGAGCTGGGCGCTCAGGCAGTCGGACAGGGTTGCCCCGAATCTGTTTGCATTCGACGGCCTGGAAGGCCATCTCCTTGATCGTTTGCATCTGCGGAAGATCCAGCTGAATCTGCCCACGATGCGGATGCGCATTGAGGATTTTGTGTTTGACTGGCAGCCGAGTAAATTATTTCAGCGCGAATTCCATCTGGCCTTGCTAAAGATCGATGCGATGACCATCGATACGGTGGGTCTCGCCAAGGAGACACCCGAAACGGTGCCGGAGGAACCGGTTTATCCTATCGAGTTGCCGGATCTGGAGCTTCCGCTGACCGTCATCATCGATTCGGTTCAGATCAACGGTATTGAGATGGTGAGCGATCCGAACATCGATCCGATGCGCATCGAAACGATTGCACTGCAGGCTCGATGGGACGAGGAAGGCATGCAGCTCCAGCAGCTTGACGTGGCCATGCCGGGGTTGGCATTCGAGGCCGATGGCAGATTAACCCCCGTCGGGGACTATCCCCTGGAGATCCACACCCTGTTGAGACTGGCTCACGAGTCGTTGCCCAAAGGGCAGCTGCAGGGGACGATAGAAGGAGACAAAAACCAAATCGGCATCACCCAGCGATTTACTGGGGATGCCCAGATAGAACTCGTCGCTGCGCTCACCCAGCCCTTAGAAAATCTTGGTTGGAACGGCACCTTGACCGTCCTGGAAGTTCCCGGCCGCCTGATCAGTCCTGAGTTTCCAGCCCACATCAAAGGGCGGATTGACACCCAGGGTGATCTTAAAGGCGCCCAGCTGGATGGGCATCTCCTTGTCGCCAGCCCGTCGGACCCGATGATTGATTTGAAATCCGAATTTGCCATCGCGGCAGATTTTGAACAGTCTTCGATTCTCATCCGCAAGCTGCAGGCAGCTCACCAGACGCAGCCCATGCGAGTGTCGATGTCTGGAAGCGCCTCACTCGAGGGTAAGCGCTTCGACCTTAAGGGGGGCTGGCAGGATGTTCAATGGCCGTTGACCGGTGAATCCATCGCCAGCAGCACCATGGGCAAATTTTCCGCCAATGGTTCAGCGGAAAATTACCAGTTTAAGGTCGCAATCGACCTATCGGGTAAGGACATCCCCAAAGGACAATGGACGATCAATGGCGCGGGGAACGATGAGAGACTCAATCACTTCGAAGTCGTTGGACAGACGCTGGATGGTGTACTCAAGACAATCGGGCAGGCCTCGTGGGTCCCCGCGGTAAGCTATGACCTCACCACCACGGCGCAGCATATCAATCCCGGCGCACAGTATCCCGACTGGCCGGGGGCGATCGATATGGATTCGAGAATCAGCGGCAAGCTGACCGAGGCCGGTCCGATCGCCGATGTGGTGCTCAAGGCGCTGACAGGCGAACTGCGGGGACTACCGATACGGGGCCGCGGAGTGGTCAAGGTCAATCCCGATGTGATCGATGTCGACGGGTTCGTCATCGGTTCCGGAAATTCAGAGATCCGGGCCGATGGCAAGCTCGGAGAAAAATCCAGATTGAGTTGGGAGATCGATATTCCCGAGGCCTCCGACCTGATCCCGCAGGCTACGGGGCGCCTGGTCGGGCAGGGTATGGTGCAGGGACCAAAGACTCAGCCCCGTATCAGTGCTCAACTCAAGGCGGAATCGTTGCGCGCAGAGCAATTGGTTCTAGATCATTTAGCGGTGGACTTGGATGTTGATCTCTCATACCAGAGGAAATCAACCATCACCCTGACTGGACAGGGATTGAAGGCTGGAGCCCAACAGATCAATCAACTTTCCGTCAATGCCGACGGTACACTCGATATTCATAAACTGGAGACGGTGGTCTCTCACGAATTGGGTCAGCTCAAGCTGGCCCTGCAGGGAGGGATCAAGGACGAACTTTGGAAGGGTCAGTTGCGGGATCTTTCGCTGGAATCCGGCGATTTCGGGAATTGGGACTTGGAGCGTCCGGCCGAATTGATGGCCAGTGCCACCAAGGCGTCGGCAGCCCCCTTATGCATGAAGCGAGAGAGTGCACGCCTTTGTGCTCAGGGCAAATGGGACAAACTTGATGAGCAGCGTCAGCGGTCCAGCGGCGGATTTGAAATCGCGGCATTTCCGCTAGCCTGGCTCGAGCCGTGGCTGCCGGAGGACATTCGAAACATCGATGGTGAGGTCACGGCGAAAGGCGATGTGGACATGGGACAAAAATTACAGGCCAAGGTGGATGTCAATATCACGCCGGGGCAGATCGTCTATCTGCATCCCGAGGCCGGGGAGGTGAGTATTCCGCACGATGGCGTAAAGCTGCTTGCCTATGTCAAGGGAAACGGTGCCAGGGGGGACGTCAAGCTGGGGTTGGCTGGAAACAAAATAACCGCCGGCTTCGACTCTCCCAATGTTCTAGCGGTGGATGATCCGATGCAGGCAAAGATTGGGGCCCATATTACGCTCGATGGACCTAGCCTCGATTTCGTTACGACTATGGTCCCTCAACTTACCGAGCTGAAGGGAAGTATTCTGCTGGACTTCGATGTTCAGGGGACTGCAGGGCATCCAAGACTGGATGGAAAGGGAAAGATCGATATCGCGCGGCTGGACGCGCCGGAGTTTGGTGTCGCGCTGAACGATTCTTCGATCGACATCTATGGCAAGGGCGAGGCCCTGGAGATCGAAGGGCTGTTGGCATCGACTAAGGGCAAGATCAACATAAAGGGAAACAGCAAATTAGACGCTCAATCAGGCTGGCCAACCAAGCTCAAGATCGAGGGGGACAATTTTCTCGCAGTGAACCTGCCGGAAGCCAGCCTCTATATCAGTCCGGACCTATTCATCGAGAAGACAGCGCAGGCATTGCGCCTGGCTGGAAGGACCACGGTGCCAAAGGCCGATATCTTCCTCAAGACCTTGCCGCCCAGTGCCAGGTCGGCCCATTCTGATGTGGTGGTTATTCAGGAAACCGACCTCGAGGAGGCACCACAACCCATGCCATTGGAAATGGATGTCACCTTGACCTTGGGAGAAGAGATTCATTTTGTAGGTTTTGGTCTGGATGCCTATTTCGACGGTGAACTGAAGGCCACTGCAAAGCCGAACGAGGCACTTTCGGTCGCCGGCGATATACGCATCGACCAGGGGACCTTTCGTGCCTATGGGCAAGATCTCAGTATCGAGCAGGGAATTATTTCCTTCGCCGGTGGGCCTCCCGGTAATCCTGGTATCAATCTGCGTGCCACTCGCCAGATCGATGAGGTCATCGCGGGTATCAATGCCATTGGCCCAATCAAGAAACCACGACTCACTACCTTCTCTACTCCGGCGATGAGTGAAAATGACATCATTTCCTACCTCTTGACCGGTAGACCCGCCCGTGATGCAGGGGGGGGAGGGGGCAAGCTGGCGGTCGGTCGGCAGATCAACAGCAAATTGTCGGTAGAAGTAGGCACCGATCTGGATACCGGAGAAGCCGAATTTTCTTCACGCTATCGACTGTCTCGCAAAACGCATGTTGAAGCCACGACGACACCAAGGAGCAGTGCCGCGGACATCTTTTACACCTGGGAATTGGAATGACGTAGCGCTGAATGATCGGTCCAGCCGAATACGGGCGATGAGGTAAGCCAGATGGGGAAGTGTGTCGGTAGCATTTCTTATTCTATTTTTTCCATACTGGAATACACTACTGTCAACTGAAATTTGAAAGGTGCCATACATTGGCTAGCGAATTTCTCAACATCGCCAACATTAGCACCCAATATATCATCGTCCTCCACCCACCCCAGCTGCTCAATCAGGCTGAACCAGTGCCGGGTATCTTAGCGCGTCCAAAATGGGAATCAACAAACCTGTGTACCGCACTGCTGTATTGACATTTACCGGAGTCTCTCAGAATAGATTTTCTAATCAGGTATTCCCGATCTCTTGGCATATTCTCTATCCATGGATTCGTTAGTCTTTCAACTAAAAATAGGTCTTGTATAGGGATTAATTCTGATGGTTGTTTT
>JBDLIZ010000255.1:0-7237 GCA_039714615.1 Pseudomonadota bacterium
GGTCCGTCCGCGCAGGAACAAACCATCTGCGAAGAAGTCATGCGCTTGAGCCGGGTCAAGCCGATGAACGAGCTTGGCGACGATCCGCGCAGATTGATGTATCTGATCGATGGGGCCGCAGTAGTAATCAGTCCCGATACCGGTCCGCTGCACATCGCCCGGGCCTTAGAGGTCCCGGTGGTCAGTCTGTTCGGATATACCAATCCAAAACGCAGCGGACCCTATAAAAAATATCAGGACTTGGTGGTGGACGGTTATGCGCGCTATCCTGGTGAGAACTATCCAATCAGCATGGAATATCAGCCTGAAGGCATGCAGAGAATCACCTTGGAGATGGTGCTGGAGAAATTCGAGCTTGCGATACGGAAATACGTGGAGGCACAACGCTCGCGTTTGTCAGTTCCATAGGCCCTTAGGGATGGATCAACAATAACTCAATCCTTTAACATCTCATCTTCAGCCTGCCTTTGAACGATCTTCAATCGTAAAACCTCGAAATAGAATCACTATTCCTGCGCTTTTACTCAATCAGATCGTCCAAATACAAACTAAATCTGAGCGTTAAATGACTAACTTATTATTGAGCCATTCCTTATCGACAAGGACAACCAGGGCAATATCGGATTTACCCGGTTGTCCGGTCGGTGAACACTCCCAGTGCTTGGATCTGCTCGAAATAGCTTCGATCGATATCCGCGTATTGCCTTATCACATTCTTCGCATTCTCCCCTAGCACCTTGCATCGTTGTGCGTCATTGAGCAGATCCACAATCGAGTGCCGCAATTCCTCATCGTCATGGACCATGATCAAACCATTGTTAGAAAGCAGGATCCGGGTTTCTTCCTCAAAATTGCCCATATGAGGTCCTACGATAATGGCCTTGCCGAATCGTGCCGGTTCCAGGATGTTTTGTCCTCCGCGCTGGATCAGCGAGCCGCCCAGAAAGACAAATCTTGCGTGGGACATGAAGGCAGCCATCTCCCCGAGGGTATCGGCAAGATAGACCTGGGTCTGTGCCTCGACGGCCTCGCCGCGGCTGCGTACTGCAATACGCAGCTTTAAGGTTCTGAGTTGTCTGAGGATGGCCTCGCGGCGATCGGGGTGGCGCGGCGCGATCACCAGCAGGGTTTGATCATCAGCGATGCTTTTCCAGGTCTTCGCAATGCGTAATTCCTCATCGTCATGGGTAGAGGCCGCCAACCAGTAGGATCTTTCGAGCGGCTTCGGTGACGCTTGATCGACTATATTGCGGGGTTTGGCAAATTTGATATTACCTAGGGTCGTGACCCTTTGGGGGGCTGCGCCCAATGAGATATATCTTTGTCTGTCTGCCGGTGAGCGCGCCAGAATGGCGAGTGTCTGCCCCAGACCCTGACCATATAATCTTCGTAACGCCAAGGGGGCATTGAGCGTGCGTTCGGTGAGTCGTCCGTTGACAATCACCAACGGTATACCGCGCCGGTGGCAACACTGGAACAGGTTGGGCCATAGTTCGGTTTCAAAAATCAGCGCACAACGCGGATCGATATGCTTGAGGAAACGATTGACTGCCAAGGCATAGTCCAGGGGCAGGAAGACGTGGTGTACCTTATCGCCTAGAGTTTTGCACAATATCTCGCGTCCGGTTGGCGTGTTGGTGGTCACCACCAAAGGGACCGCTGCGCAGTCCTCAATAATCAGTTCCATCAATGGCCTCGCCGCAACGACCTCGCCCACCGAGGCGCAATGCAGCCATATGGCCCTTTTCAGTTCAGGGAAATTAAACCCAAGGCGTTGCCGCAGGTAATCAGGGCCGCCATCTTTCAGGGTGCGATAGCAAGTATAAGCGAAGATCAGGGGTGCGCTGATCCAGAGAATCAGTCGGTACAGGGAGATCACGTGTGGAAGCAATCAGCGATGATACCCAATTCTCACGATGTATCCAATGTATTGAAAAACCTTCGGATCAGTACTTCATCAACTGAGCCACCGATTGATTTTATCCAAGTCGTCCACCGTCAGGGTGCCTACGGCCGCCTTGAGCAACAGGGTGTCGATCAGATAGGCATAGCGGGATACCGAATAATCGCGTTCGGCTTGGAACAGAGCGCGTAGCGAGATCAGCACGTCCACCGAGGTACGGGTCCCCACCTCGAAACCGGCCTGGGTGGCATCGGCAGCGGCCTGGCTGGATTCCACCGCCCGTTTGAGTGCCTGTACGCTGCTGATTCCAGCGATCACGTTGAGATAAGAATCCCTGGCCAGTTTGGCGGCAGTTCGGCGCTGCTGCGTAAACTGCTCCTGGGCCTGCTTAAAGTTGTATTGTGCTTCACGGGTGCGCGAACTCACCAGAGTGCCTTGGAAGATCGGAAGTTTGAGGGCCACGCCTGCGCTGAGTTGACCGGTGTCCCTGGCACCGAAGAACCCGCCACTGATATTGGTCTGATCCGCTGAGGCGTTTAGATCGAGGGTGGGGTAGTGGCCGGCGCGCTGTCTCTTGATCTCCAGGCCGGCATTCTCCGTGGCCAGGCGGGTGGCGATCAATTGTAGATTCTCCTCCAGGGCCTTATTCATCCACTGGTCCGCATCGGCGGGCTCGGGGCTGAGCAGCAGCATGCGGTCGGTGAGTTTGTCCAGTTCGCCGAAAAACTGGCCGAGGATCACGCTCAGGGCATTGCGGGCGATGTCGATATCGTTGCGGGCGGTGATCTCACTGGCAACCGCGCCATCATAATTGGCCTGGGCCTCCTTGACGTCGGTGATGGCGATGAGCCCTACCTCGAAACGCTTCTGGGCCTGCTCCAGCTGTCGGCCTATGGCCTTTTTCTCCCCGATCGTAAATCTGAGCGTGTCTTCGGCCGAGAGCACGTCGAAATAGGCCTGGGCGACGCGCACGATCAATTCCTGACGGGCGAATTCGAGTTCCGCTTCCGCTTGGGCGATGCTCAGATCGGCTTGATCCAGGCCGATGAACAGCTCCCTGTTGAAGATCACCTGATTGAGATTGATCCCGTACTGTTTGGTATCAAAGTCGGAGTTCTGGTCTCCAGTATCTCTGTCTACGGTCTGCGCCGTGCGGGAAAGGCCGGCACTGGCATTGATCTGGGGTAACAGGAAAGAACGCGCCTGAGGTTTGGCCTCCTTGGTGGCGAGATAACTGGCTTGGGCGGACTGAAACTGGGCATCTTTTTCCAGTGCGAGCTGATAGATCTCCAGTAGATCATCCGCCGATGCGCTCTGCGCAGCGATCAAAAAGAAGCCCGACATTAAAACCGTCAAGTTCGGGGAAAACTTAGATAGAACGCGAATCATGTTGGCTTTGGCCCTTTGGTTATGAATTCCGTTTAGTGCGGGTAATTATACTCATCTACGACTTGTATAGACCTATGCAAAATGAATTTTGGCCATATCTGTAAAAAAATCGATGTGCTCCATCAATAGAGCGCCATGGTGGGATCGATCTCCCGTGCCCAGGCATCGATACCGCCGTGCAGATTGATAATGTTACTAAAGCCATAATTTTCCATGAATATCGCGACTTGCCGGCTGCGAATGCCGTGATGACAAATCACCACGATCTCTTGCTGCTGATCCAGATTTGAAAGGGCCATCGGGATCTGGCGCATGGGTATGAGATCTGAGTTCGGCAAATGCACACGTTGATATTCCCAAGGCTCTCGAACATCCAGGAGTAAGGGCGCGGGATCGGCCTGCTCCAGATGATTTTTGAGTTCAACCGCACTGAGGTTTCTCATGCTCAGAGTATGAACTTCGGCTTGGGTGTGGCATTCACTAATGCCGGGAGCAGGGTTTCGAAGATCTTGGTGCGCAGGTATTGCGTCTCGCCGCTGCGCGTGATCAGCATCGCCTCCATCACCGGCGCCTGTCCGACGACGATAAACAGCCGCCCGCCAACCTTCAGACTCCTTTCGAAGCGATCGTCGTATTCGGGAATCGAGCCGGTTACGGCAATGACGTCATAGCGAGTTTCAGGGTTCCAACCCTGCGAGGCGTCGCCGGTCTTGACGCTCACATTGCCAAGGCCATGTTGAGCCAGATTCTGTTCGGCCGCGGTGGTGAAATCCTGGTAGATATCCACCGTTTCGACAAGATTTCCCAGTCGGGCCATGCAGGCCGCCGTGAACCCGCTGCCGGTGCCAATCTCCAGCACCTGTTCGGAATTCTGGATGTCTAGGGCTTGTATCATCCGGCCCTCGACCTTGGGAGTCATCATGATCTGGTCGTGCCCGAGCGGGATCTCCATATCGGCAAAGGCCAGTTTCTGGTGACGCTCGGGTGTAAATCGTTCCCGGGGAACCGCTCTGATCACCTCCAGTACGGACTCATCCAGTACATCCCAAGTACGAAGCTGCTGTTTGATCATATTGGTGCGGGCTTGCTCGATATTGAATTCCATGTTCATTGGTGGCTATGGTTGGTATTAAGGGCGCTGCTGTGCCAGCATTGGCTGGGTAGAGCAGTACGGACAATCAATGGTCTGGCTATTTTATCAGCCTTGGTCGCTTGAAAATATCTCCGAATTTATATAGTTTGAGTTAACTTAAGCTGGGGGTGTCTCATTTTCACTAAATGAGACTGAGAGAATCCCTTTGAACCTGATCTGGTTGAGACCAGCGGAGGAAATGCTACGAAGACCTTCCCCCGGTTCTTCGAGGTGCGCACCTCCGTACCAATGAGTGCGAGAATATGAGTGCAATTCCCGAAGAATTCATTAGAAAGACGGCCCAGTTGTCTGAGGACGTCACCCGTCCGATGCCGGGCTCCAGTAAGATCTATGTCCAGGGGTCCAGAGCGGATCTCCGCGTGGCCATGCGTGAGGTTCAGCTTAGCGACACCCCCGCCAGTTTCGGTCCCGAGAAGAATCCCCCTGTTACCCTTTACGATACCTCCGGTCCCTATACCGATCCGCAGGTCGAGATCGATCTGCTTAAAGGGCTGCCTGCTTTACGTAGCCCCTGGATCGAGGAGCGGGGCGATACCGATCGGTTAACCGGACCCAGTTCTGAGTACGGCCGCCGGCGCCAGGCTGATCCGGCACTGGCGCGGTTGCGGTTTGAACATCTGCGTCACCCCTTGCGGGCCAAGGTGGGGTGTAATGTCACTCAGATGCACTATGCCCGTAAAGGGATCATCACCCCGGAGATGGAGTTCGTGGCCATTCGCGAGAATCAGTGCCGGGAGCAGGTCAGAGACTCGTTACTGCAACTACAGCACCCGGGCATGAGCCTCGGGGCCAATCTTCCGCAGCAGATCACGCCGGAGTTCGTACGCGAGGAAATCGCACGGGGGCGGGCCATCCTCCCGGCCAACATCAATCATCCCGAGCTGGAGCCGATGATCATCGGCCGTAATTTCCTGGTCAAGATCAACACCAATATAGGAAATTCCGCAGTGACCTCCTCGATAGAAGAAGAGGTCGAGAAGATGGCCTGGTCGGCGCGCTGGGGGGGCGATACGGTGATGGATCTTTCCACCGGTAAAAATATCCATGAGACCCGTGAATGGATACTGCGAAACTCGCCGGTGCCCGTCGGTACCGTACCCATCTACCAGGCCCTGGAGAAGGTGAACGGCAAGGCCGAGGAGCTGAGCTGGGAGGTGTTTCGCGACACCCTCATCGAGCAGGCCGAGCAGGGCGTGGATTATTTCACCATTCATGCCGGTGTACTGCTGCGCTATGTGCCGCTCACCGCCGGACGGGTCACCGGTATCGTCTCCCGCGGCGGGTCCATCATGGCGAAATGGTGTCTGGCGCATCACCGGGAGAGTTTTCTTTATACCCGTTTCGAAGAGATCTGCGAGATCATGAAGGCCTATGATGTGGCCTTTTCCCTAGGTGACGGGCTGCGCCCCGGCTCAATCGCCGACGCCAACGATGCGGCCCAGTTCGGCGAGCTCGAAACCTTGGGCGAGTTGACCGAGATCGCTTGGAGGCACGATGTGCAGGTGATGATCGAGGGCCCCGGCCATGTCCCCATGCAACTGATCAAGGAGAACATGGATAAGCAGCTCGAAGACTGTTTCGAGGCCCCTTTCTATACCTTAGGTCCCTTGACCACTGATATCGCCCCCGGTTATGACCACATCACATCCGGTATCGGTGCCGCCATGATCGGCTGGTACGGCACCGCGATGCTCTGCTATGTCACCCCCAAGGAACACCTCGGTCTGCCCAATAAACAGGACGTGCGCGAAGGCATCATCACTTACAAAATCGCTGCCCATGCCGCCGATCTAGCCAAGGGTCATCCAGGGGCCCAGATTCGTGACAATGCACTGTCCAAGGCCCGTTTCGAGTTCCGCTGGGAGGATCAGTTCAATCTGGGACTGGACCCGGAACGGGCCCGGGAGTTCCACGACGAGACCCTGCCCAAGGACTCTGCCAAAGTGGCCCATTTCTGTTCCATGTGCGGTCCGCATTTCTGTTCCATGAGGATCACCCAAGACGTGCGGGACTATGCCCGAAGCAAAGGCATAGGGGATGTCAATGCCGCCGTGGCGGAGGGACTCAAAGAGAAGGCCGAGGAGTTCATTAGCGAGGGCGCCGAGATTTATAAGAAGGCATGAGGGGTGGTAGGCTCTTAGCGAAGTAGTTACACACCTAAATCATTGTCAACGATGTAGGTGCGAATTCATTCGCAGGAAATGGAAGCGATCATGCCCTATGGCGAGTTACGTAAAGGACGACACAGCGAACCCTGGCGTATCTATTTCATAACTACCGTACTTAAAGAACGGGAGACATCCTGGTTCGCCGATTTCTTCTGCGCACGCTATGTAATTGCGGAAATGCGCGCTCTGCATGATGGCGGGGTAGTTACCTCCCAGGCTTGGGTGGTCATGCCCGATCACATACACTGGTTGTTTCAACTGGGGGACATTTTGCCCCTGCCGGCGGTGGTGAAGCAATTCAAGGCATGCTCAGCCCTGTGTATAAACCGCCACCTTAACCGCCAAGGCCCTTTATGGCAGAAGGCGTATTACGATCATGCCATTCGCAAAGAGGAAGATCTTCGCCAAATTGCCCGTTACATAGTAGCGAACCCCCTACGTGCCGGGTTAGTAAAAAACATCGGAGACTATCCCCATTGGGATGCCATATGGTTATAACCGCGCAGCCGACGATGATAGGGGCCAATGTAGGTGCGAATTCATTCGCATGGAATGGTGTTTGCTTAGCTATGATCAATGCGAATGAATTCGCACCTACATTGGATCTGCACTGAAAATGACGAT
>JBDLIZ010000256.1:0-7232 GCA_039714615.1 Pseudomonadota bacterium
TCGCACGGGATGTTGTGTTCGGCAAAAGAGCTTGGCTTGAGCGAGGAGAGCGAAGGCCTGATGTCATTGTCGGCCAGTGCTCCAGCAGGCAGCAGCCTGATTGAGTATCTTAAGCTGGATGATACCGTCATTGAGATTGACCTGACCCCGAACAGGGGAGATTGTCTGGGAATTGAGGGTGTGGCACGGGAGATTGGGACGCTTACCCGTACGGCTGTTACATCCGTTGATGCAGATACTGTAACCGGAACTATCGACGACTGCTTTGATATACAGGTAGAGGCACCCGAGGCCTGTCCACGTTACCTGGGGCGAGTGATCCGCGGAGTGGACACCACGGCAGAGACGCCGTTGTGGATGCAGGAGCGCCTGCGCCGTGGCGGAATTCGCAGCCTGGGGCCTGCTGTTGATGTAACCAATTATGTGTTGCTTGAGCTGGGTCAGCCCATGCATGCCTTCGATCTGGCGAAGCTTGCACAAGGCATCCGGGTAAGATTTGCCCGTGATGGAGAGAAGCTTGTATTGCTGGATGATCGCACCATTGAGTTAAATACGGATACCCTGATCATTGCCGACCACGAAAAGCCGCTTGCGATTGCCGGCGTCATGGGCGGGATCGATTCCGGTGTGCAGGCATCAACGACAGATCTCTTCCTGGAGTGTGCATTCTTCACGCCCGAGGCGATTGCAGGCCGTGCGCGCCAGTTCGGTATGCACACGGATTCGGCATTTCGCTTTGAGCGCGGGGTTGATCCAGGGCTGCAACGGCGGGCTGTTGAGCGTGCTACCCGGCTGATGCTTGAGATCATGGGTGGCCAGGCTGGCCCGGTTATCGAGGTGATCGCAGACGAACATCTCCCGACCGGACAGACTGTCGAGTTGCGCAGGGCACGAATCCAGCGGGTGCTGGGGATGTTGCCTGCAGATGATGAGATAGTTGATATTCTCACCCGTCTGGGTATGCAGGTTGAAGCAACAGCTGCTGGCTGGGATGTCAACTCGCCGACTTTTAGATTTGATATCGAAATTGAAGCTGACCTGATCGAGGAGGTTGGCCGAATCTATGGCTATAATCGCCTTGAAAGCAGCGCCCTTAATGGCGCACTTGAAATGCAGGCGGTGCCGGAAACACAGGTCTCGCTAAATCAACTCAGTGATCTGCTGGTGGCCAGGGGCTATCAGGAGGCAGTGACGTACAGCTTTGTGGACCCGAAATTACAGGCCCAGATAAATCCGGAAAAGACGGCTGTACGACTGGCAAACCCGATTTCTGCAGAAATGGCTGAAATGCGAACCAGTCTGTGGCCGGGCCTGATAAAGGCAGCTCAGCACAATCTCAATCGCCAGAAATCCAGACCCCGTCTTTTTGAGAGCGGATTACGTTTTTACAAGGATGGAGAAGCCATCAAACAGGATGTCATGGTTGCAGGAATTGTTACCGGCACACGGTTGCCCGAAGGGTGGGATGGCGGCAATGCAGCTGTCGATTTCTATGATGTGAAACGTGATCTTGATGCGTTGCTGGGTGTCGCATCAGGCAATGGCGGCATTGACTATGTCGCTGCACGGCACCCTGCGCTGCATCCGGGACAGACGGTGAGACTGGTATCCGCAGACAGCGAACTGGGTTATGCCGGACGGATACACCCGCTGACGGCAGAGCGTTGTGATATTCCCCCGGATACCTTCCTGTTTGAGCTTGTCTTCGAGGCTATCAATAAGTCCCATTTGCCAGTGTTTGAGGAGATTTCCCGTTTTCCATCAATACGCAGGGATCTGGCAATCGTCGTTGATGAAGCAGTCCAGGCCAGGACAGTCGAGAACGAGGTGCGCGAGGCCGCTGGTGAGCTGTTGCGGGAGGTGGTGATTTTTGATGTCTACCAGGGTCCGGGGGTAGAATCAGGGCGAAAAAGCATCGCTTTTGGCTTGATTCTACAGGATTCTTCCCGCACACTCGTAGATGAGGACATTGAAGCCGTTATGGGGAATGTGACCAAACGGCTGGGTGAGAAAATTGGGGCAACACTGAGAGATTGATACCATGGCACTGACAAAAGCCGATATGGCGGAGAAGCTGTTTGAAGAACTGGGGTTGAACAAGCGCGAGGCCAAGGAACTGGTCGAATTGTTTTTCGAGGAAATACGGGCAGCACTGGAGGGTGGCCGGCAGGTGAAACTATCCGGATTCGGGAACTTCGATTTACGCGAGAAAAACGAACGCCCGGGCCGTAATCCAAAGACCGGTGAGGAAATCCCGATTTCAGCACGCCGCGTTGTTACCTTCCGTTCCGGTCAGAAACTCAAGGCACGAGTAGAGGCATATGCTGGAAGCGAGCAATAACGACGAGCTTCCTCCTATCCCGGGTAAACGTTATTTCACCATTGGAGAAGTCAGCGATCTCTGCGGTGTAAAGCCGCACGTATTACGCTACTGGGAGCAGGAGTTTCCCCAGCTGAAGCCTGTCAAGCGCCGGGGCAACCGGCGTTATTACCAGCGACAGGATGTGCTGATGATCCGGCAGATCAGAAGCCTGTTATACGAGAAGGGCTTTACCATCGGTGGCGCCAGGCAAAAAATGTCCGGTGAGGATGCCAGGGATGATGTCACTCAGAGTCAACAGATTGTGCACCAGGTGCGAATTGAGCTGGAAGAAGTCCTGCAACTGTTGAAACGATAAACCTGAAGTTCCGGGTTTTCTGTATAATTTCCCAATCTTTCGGGGCGTAGCGCAGCCTGGTAGCGCACCTGCATGGGGTGCAGGTGGTCGGAGGTTCAAATCCTCTCGCCCCGACCATTTTCATTAATAAAATCAGCATCTTGTTTTAATCTATTGCAGCACATTATAATCTGGTTGTCTCTTATTTCAACGGATTCACGTTGGGGGTCATCCCGCACATAAGCATCTGTCATTTCACCGGATGCATGGCCAGCAAGTGCTTGGGCGAAGTCCCTGCCGTGCGTGTGCTTGGCATCTGTGACGGCCTTTGCGCGCAAGTCATGGAAATGCAGGTCAAGCAAATCAGCCTTAATTTTCAGTCGGCACCACATGGAAACAAATTCGCTGGTTGAGTGTGGTGCACCGGTGCGCGTGCAGAACAGGTAAAGCGAATCGTGCTTGCGGCGTAGTTTCTTTGCTCGAGCAACTAATGCTCGCAGTGTGGGTGTCCAGTTAAAAATCTGGTACTTACCTGTTTTCTGTTGGCGAACATGCAGTCCATCAGGCCGGATATCCTTGAGCATGATTTTTAACAGATTACTTTTCCTGACCGCGGTGAGGTAGGCTGGCTCAATGGTGCAGCACATCTGATCACTGGCGGCTGTCTTCAGTGCGTCCATCTCCAGATCTGTGATATACCGATCCCTACGGGCTTCCTTATTTCTGTGGACCTCGCGGCATGGGTTAATGTGCAGCCACCCCCCACTCGTTGATTGCGATGCTGTACATGCGCGAGAGCAGGCTGACCTGCCGGTTTGCCTGGACCTTGTATGTTGATTTTCTGAGATAGGCTGTGAGGTGATGTGGTTTCACCTCATCCAGGGCTGTGTCGCCGAATACAGTACGTAGATCGCCACAATAGCGCAGGTAATCATCCTGTGGTTTCTCCGAGTACTCGGGGATCTTTGTCTGGATGAACCGGTCATTCATGCCGGACACCAGTCCGTTATTCTCGCCTTCCCGGCCCTCGAACTCCGCCCACTTCGCCAGTGCCTCACCGTAATTGGTCGACAACCTGATCCATTTCGGCTTGCCGTTAATCCGGGGCGTGTAGTAGTACGCGCCATGCTTCAATCGCATTCGCGGTGGCAGGTGCAGGTGCTTTTTGCATCGGCGGCCCATGGCTTACGAATATACGCCGGCCATTTCACAAGCTCCAAACGAGGCATGCAACCCTTAGATTTCTGGGCTGCTGAGCTGGTCATGCGGGTGCGGATTTCCTCCTCAAGAACCTTTGGCCTGCCAGTGGCTGACATCTCGAAGCGATAACCCTGTTCAGGCAGCCAACTGATCTGGCCAGACATGCGCTTGCATTAGAAAGCTTCAAAAACAAAAAAAGAACGCAACAAGAAAAAACGTGGAGTAGTGTATACAGTGGATGGTTCAGTTGTCGATCGCGTATTTCAAGGGGGTGCGCCAGGAATGGGGAAGAAATCATGAGTGCAATTTCTGCCCAGGATGCCCATGTACGCTTCAGCTGTAATCGCTCAGCCTTAATAAAGACGTATTAAGTACCGCGTCTTCAGAACTTAGGACTCGGTACTCGGGTCTCGGGACGAGGTGCTGGCTCACGGGTGGCATATCACTGGCCTATCTGAACTTCTGAGTTCGGCTGCCAGTTACGGACATTCGCCAGGTTTGTTTGGACATACAAAACCCCGCTAGACGACGGGGCCGATATAAATGTATGACAGAAAAATACGCTTACTAACGAATCTTGATATCGGACTGCGTATTTAACGTACCGTCATCCTCCAGTGTGCCATAATTTCCACTATCGGGATGACGCAGCACCGGGACGACTTCTTGAAACAACGGTCTGCGAACAAATTCAAGTTCCCAGCCAAAACCTTCCGCTTTACTCAGCGCCAATAACCGTGCTTTGTTCAGGAACTCACCCAGGTTCTCGGGAACCGAATTCTTACCCGTTCGTTTTTCTACCCACATGCCCGCCAATCCTCCCTGTAATAATATTTAGCACATAAAAAGCTATCACTTTCTTCTTTCTCAAGGGTAGCCTAGCCTCGTGAGGAGCGCAATCTCACAAAAGTTGAATATTGACAAATGACTGGGATCGGCCAAAACACGTCATATGCTAAATCCCAGTGATCGTCCGTTTAATAGTGCCGATTCAACCGGTCGAATATCTAATGACACCGTATATGTGAACTAACAGTGATTGCTCAACTGCGCTTGAATATCCAGACATCCTTGAGCCCTAGTTTTTCCTTGACCGACCCCGAAAAATACTTTGCTTCAGCCATTGTCTGGAAGCCCTTAAGTTGCAAGCGCCAGTATTCACGGCCTTTAACCTCGGCATTGTTTATCTCTGCCGGAATGCCTTTCGCCAGCGCCCTGTCAGCGTAGCTACTGACATATGTCCGGTCTCTGGATGAAATAAGATTGATAACCCAGGGACCACCATCTTCTGGTTCGCTTGTAATAACCATTTTGTCAGGAACAGACTCGCTGACGACAGGGGCTGGTCCTTCGGCAACGGGAACAGGATCAGACTGAATGTCTGGTACTGCACCCTGGCTCTCGGGCCTGTTAGCAATTGCTACAGTTTCATTATTGATTGCAAGAGTTTTCTGATTGGTAACTGCCCTGGTCGAAGTCTGTGTATCTGCTACCGTGATAGTTGACACTTCGGCAGTTACGGATTTCTCTGGCTCGGTATTGGCCGCATGAACTGCCGCTGGTTCAGTTTCAGGTACTGCGAGATCTTCCGCCACCTGTTGCACACTGAAGGCGAAGACACGGGGTTGCATTTCAGTCAGTTCATCAGATTGAGTGCTGGTAATATTCTCAAATGTATCTAACCGAATGTTGAGTTCCGTATTGTAGACATAAAGAGCGAGGGAGACAATTGAGGCCAGCAACGGAGGTAATAGGTTATTGTGCATCAGGATCCGACCTCTTTCCTTAGAAAACTATCTTTCTGTAACCTAGGTAATCAAAGTTGTGGAACTAAGTCTGGGTGGCGGGAAGATGGCTGACTTTCATTAAAGGGATACCACTTGACTGAAATATTATTCAGCCGACGACAGGGTTAAAACGGCGATTGTATGGGTATGCCTGGTCCTGCTCAAAGTTATAAGCACGTCTGACCTGCACTTTTCTTTTCTCTCTCATCGCATGAACTCCTGTTTTTTACTTGAGCGGCTTTGTTTGTTCATTTTCAATGGATATAACATGAGAAATCTATTGTCCAAAGGTCGTACTGCACTTTTGTGCAATACACAGAAGACGTTTTTATTTATAGCCTACAAGTGTATCTGTAAAAACCAGTAGCAACATTGAACTAACCTAATCTGCAATCATCAGAGACAAAACGGGGTCAAGTCATGACTCAGGCAGTCAAGAACAAGTTGAAATACATTCTCAGAATACTGAGTGTCTGCAGGCAACCCGGCCACAGGCGGTAGAGCCAGGCCCAGAACAGCCGTTGATGCTAGTGAAATCGGAGTCGTTTACGTGGTGTTTTATTTAGCATGGCCAATTGTTGGCGAAGCGCCAGAATTTCGAGGTGCAGGAGGGTGCGGCTTCGGAGTAGACTGAGCAGCGTGGACAGGACGGGGAGGGCGATAGTTTTCATGCAGGGACCGTTCGATAGCCGTGGGAAATAAGCCAACGAAGTCAGAACGTACGATGTTTTTGGGTGGCCACAGGCTGCTATATAGAAAGATATAAAGGGAATCGATGTTTGCGGACTGCAGCTAATCCTTGTTTTCGCGGAACACTGGCAATCGGTGAATGCGGATAGTTGTACTTGTCACAGTGACCAATGCACTCCTTAGTAAATAACAACAACATGGAAACCAACTAATGGCATGGGATGCAGGTGGTCGGAGGTTCAAATCATCTCGCCCCGACCATTTCTCTTTTACGTACGGTTTGTTACCTTTACTTTCTCGACGACTATTAAGCTCTGTTTGCGGGAGTTTATGCAGCTGGTCGGATATTTAAATCCTCTCATCCGGACCGATTTTCGTACATTGTTTCTCTGCCTGTTTCAGTGCGTTCACCTGAGCCCTGAGGCTGCGCGGCAGTAATGTCGGCTATACTCGATGATGAAGCGATATCCGAAGCACTGGCGCGCAACATTGCAAGCAAGAGATCCATAAATGCCCGTGTACTTCAAATAAGACAGAAAAGATGGCATGTCGCATGATTAGTGTTCCGGCTGGTTGAGTGAGAACGAGAAGAGGAGATGAACAATGACAAAGAAGAAAGATCTTGGCGACAGGGTGCCTGATAAGATTGAGGAGAGAGTCGACAAGGCTGAAAAGAAAGAACTGATAGGGCCCGATTACCCCTATGAGAGGAAGATGAAGCGCAAGCAATATGAGGCGGAAAAAGAAGAACTGCAGATAGAACTTCTGAAGATGCAGAAATGGGTCAATGAAACCGGGCAGAAGATTGTGATGATCTTCGAGGGTCGGGATGCGGCGGGCAAGGGTGGGACCATCAAGCGGTTTATGGAGCACATGAACCCGCGATCGGCCAGGGTAG
>JBDLIZ010000257.1:0-7224 GCA_039714615.1 Pseudomonadota bacterium
GTGTATTTGAAAAGTTGCTATTTTGAGTGTGATCAACCAGTGATATTTTTGCGTACTCATTGTTTTTCATATCCAGAAGCTGACCGCGTATGGCCGTTTTCCAGTCAACACTGGGTTCATAACCCAGCCGCTTCTTTGCATAGTCACTGGGTGCGTACCAGTCTTCACCCAGATAAACGATTCCACGAGTAAGAAACGGGTCTCCGGGTAGCAGCGGGTTAATTTTTTCCATGAGCCAACCGAATGCATAAGCGGCTTTTAACGGAACACCGAAGTGAGGACGTGGAGCGCCTGTTTCAGCATGGATAAAATCGACCACTTCACGCATTGTTGGAAAAGATGGGCCGCAAATATTGAAGGACTCAAAACCCTGTAATCCCTCTGTTGTCGCTGCTAAATAACAAGCGTGACCAATATCACGGCCATCAATTAGCGGGACACGGGCTTTACCTCCGGCCACCCAGGGCACAAGATGGGTTTTCAGACGGGGGAACATGAGGGATAAAAAACCAAGGTTGTAACGTTTACCGACGAAATGTCCGAAACGCAGTGAGACCATAGCGGTACCTTTGCCCGATTGCTTACGCATATGCTGCTCAATATCGACCACGGTATCCATGTGTGGCCATATGCGGGGATGCGTTGATGGTTCGTGGTCTTTAATGGGCGTTTTGTCACGATGCGGTTTCACTACCACCACGCTGGCATCAAAGATGAATCGTTTAACCCCTGATTCAACAGCTGCATCTATCAATGCCTTGCTGGGGTCACGATAATAGCGTTGCGATTCTTTTCTATGTGCCCACAGGCACGTCCATGCGGCGGCATGACAGACGATATCAATGTCTTTAACAAGCGCCTGAATATAATCACTATCTGTTAAATCCCCTGGTCGTACTTCACCTTTAAAGCCTGGAACAATCCGGGAAAGCTTTTTTTCGTTACGACAGGCGGCAATGACCTGAAGGTTTTCATGGTCCATGAGTGTTTCCAGCACATGACTGCCGACAAACCCGGTGGCACCGGTGACCAATACCTTTATTTTGTTCATTTTATTTTTCCCAGCTTATTGCCGTTGACCTGCTGCCAAGATAAGCTGTGCATTAAAGTTAGTAAAGTAGATTATATGCAGATTTTAGGTGCAATTATGCACGGTGTTGATTGGGACAATGTTCGTTATTTTCTGGAGGTGGTTCGCTCGGGTTCGGTGACTCAGGCTGCTATTCGCCTGGGCGTTAATCATACGACAGTATCTCGCCGTATATCTGCACTGGAAGAGCGCCTGGGAAAAAGCCTGTTTGAACGGTCAGCGCGAGGCTGGATTATCACACCTGCAGCGGAACAGGTTGTGGCTTTTGCAGAATCCATGGCTGAAGAGGCTAACAATCTAGAGCGACAAATCCTAGCTGACAGTCATGAGCTCAGTGGTGTATTACGTGTGACCGCAGCGGATCATTGCATTGAACGTCTGGTTATGCCGACTGTACGCAAGTTTATCCAGCATTACCCACAAGTTAATCTGGAGTTGGTGGCTACTGCCGATGAGATGGATCTTGCTGCCCGTGAAGCTGATGTGGCTTTGCGTGGTACCGATGAGCCACCGCCAAATCTCGTTGGCAAACGCATCGCACGCATTGGGTTTGCCGTTTACGCAACCAAGGAGCTTGCAGGGCGGGTGGCCGATGATCCAGACGCCGAAGATATTCCCTGCATCACCTGGGTCGGCGATGGGCATACACGACCCCCATGGATAGAAAAAAGCTTTCCACAAGCCCAACGTATCTATCGAACAACATCGGCCAGCGCCATGCTGGGAATGGTTCGCGAAGGTATTGGCATTGCTCGTGTTGCCTGTGTTCTTTGCGATCCTGATCCCATGCTCCATCGTGTTGGTGCGAAGTATGTCGAGCCTGGCCCGGATCTCTGGGTGCTTTCCCATGTGGATTTGCGCACTACAGCCAGAGTACGCATTTTTAGGGATTTTTTGGTTGATGAACTGGAAAAGCAGAAGGAGTTAATCGAGGGAAAAGTGTGTTAGTACCCCGAAGCAATGAACAGCTTCATATATGCGTAACACAACGAAAACATTATGCGTGAGAAGGTGAAAACATGAGAATAGAAAGTTGCACAATTAAGGATATTGATGCTTGTGCTTCTCTGTTAGTAAAAATCTATTCAGAACCGGAGTACGGTGAAAACTGGAAAGCTGACGATGCCTGCAGTTACCTAAAACGGTTTTACACAATCGAACCGTCCGGGTGTTATGTTGCACTTGAAGACAATGAGATTACAGGAGCAGTATTCTCATACTCTTATCCCTGGCAGGGAGAAACCCTGATTTACATTCAAGAGCTGTTTGTTTCGGCTAAACACAGAAATAAAGGCATAGCCAAATCGTTATTAAAGCGTCTCGGTAACGGTAAACCTGTAAGGGCATGGCTTGTTGCCAATGAAAATTCAGGAGCATCTGGATTTTATAAGAAAATGGGGTTCAGGAGTGATGGCCCGTATAAATTCAACTATGGCGAGATCAAACCGTAAGAACCAGTCAACTCGGACGTAAAACACGCTGGCTATTTATAACATTGATCCTGTAGATATCATATCCAGATCCTGGCTGAGTTCTTGAGCAGGTGGATACAGGGCTTCGGGGATTCGAGGTTTTGTCCGGTTGTTCAAGCCCTTGTCTGAGACTTCCAAGCCGCGGGTGATACGCCGACATGTTTCTTGAACGCACGGCTGAACGCGGCCGGGCTCTCATAGCCAACTTTTTCGGCGATCTGGTCCACGCTTCGGTTTCCGTTGGCAAGTGCCCGGCAGGCCAGGCTCATTCGCCACTTGGTAACATAGGACATGGGACTGTCACCGATAGACTCGGAAAACCGAACGGCAAAACGTGAGGGTGACATTGCCACGCGGTCGGCCAACCGCTGAACAGACCAGTTCTGCCCTGGATGTGCGTGAATGGCTGCAACCGCTTTTCCGATGATCGGATCCTTTATCCCGCGGAACCAGTTTGTCTTATCCGGGGAAACGGTTTCGAGGTGTGAGCGCACCGCCTCGGCGCAAAGTACTTCGAGGAGACGCTCGACCACGTATCCACCGCCAAGTGATCGTTGATCGATTTCTTCAGCCATCAGGCGTGCGACGCCGGACAGGTTGTTGAATTCACCAGCACGGGACAAGCTGGCCCGCATGACGGATGGCAGTGCCGAAAACAACGGATTGAACTCGCTATGACGCAACAGAAATGCGCCACAAAGCAGGGAAGTCTTATCTGATACAGAACCGGGGTCGGCACGCTGCAAGTTGGGACCACCTGTCAGCAAGGATTCGATTGTCTGCACCTTGGCAGGCCTGCCCTGTGACAGCTGATGGCTCCTTCCCCCAAAGCAGATAGCCATCTCTCCAGCTTTCAGGTGACGTGTTTCATCTTTATCCGCCACGATCTCGCAATGCCCGAATTCAACCAAATGGAAGGCAACCGCGCGAACAAATTTTCCCGTTTCGAGCAAAGTGGCCAAATCGCTTGAATCAGGCACCGCAACTGCCCAGGGAGGCTCATAAGTCCCTCTCAACAGTACGCTGCCACTGATGTGCAGTGATCTCAATGCATCATCTAATACATCTGTATCGAGTGATCTGTCAGTAGTTACTGCATTATTAACAGTGGAAACAGGCATAGAAACAACTAACCACGGTAAGTAATCTGGTGTCTTCAATCATATTACTCAAGGAGCTTTTTGTCATGCCGGAAATTTTTTCCACCTGGACCATGATCGGTCTGGACATACTGATGATTATTTACACCCTGTGGGTCTTGTCGCTCAAAAAGCCACTCGGTGGAAAAGGTTATGTCGTTGGAATCTCGATGCTACTCTGGTTGGCCGCCCTGCATCTCGGCTTGTCCAACCAAAGTATTTTTGCCCACGATATTTCCGGAATCGCGTTTCTAGCCATTATCTTTGCCGCAGTCGGCGCGGTAGGTGCTCTGCTACTGGTTATTCCGCCGATAAGAACCTTATTGTTCGGACTGGACCAGAGCCACCTGATGCTTCTGCAAGGTATCCGAGTCTTCTTTGGCGCGACCTTTCTGATGCAGGCCAGTACCGGGGTGCTTCCACAAGCCTTTGGGATACTGGACGGATACACACACATCGGCGCGGGCTTTTTCGGCTTAATCGCGGCTTTCTCAGTAGTTGCCGGGGTCCAGGGCAAGCGCCGTGCCTGGTTCGCCAATATCTTCGGACTTGTGGACATCCTGGTCGTTGCCAGTTCCCTGGCGTTGGTCCTGCTGCCGGAAATCGGGCCGCACCACCCGATGATGTATGCCGTGTTCCTGCCCGCTCCACTGTGGCTGTGGTTTCACCTGGTTTCGATTTGGAAACTACTCGGGGATAACAGCATCTCAGAACAGGGTCGCGCTTGATTCGTTCACAAAGAGACACGCTTGATCAGGAGAATATCGTGAAAAAAATACTTTCCATATTGATGATCGATGGCTAGTGCAATTGCTTAACGACTAGGACAGGCTATCGTGGATAGTTATCAAGAAACCTCTGATCTTCTGTTTCAGTAATTTCTACACGCTATTTTTAATTGCTTTCGACAATTGGTACGAACCTTTCTTTTGAAGTTCGTCCGCCACCTTTTCACGATCACTTTTAGAACGATTATGACTCATCTTATATTTACATTGAATTTCAGAAATCTTTATTTCAATGCCGACATAAACCATGCGGGTAAATAATTTTGGCTGTCTTCCAGATAGAAATGAGACAACGAAACGACCAGTTCCCTGATTTTTGCTGCATCATTTTGTGATTTTGTGATGCTTCACGAATACTCATCTATTTGTTCCGAGTGCCGTCAAACCAATACCTTCATATTGCCGGGCCATAATCCAAGCTTGCTCGTCAGGTATCCTCCAATCCAACTAAAATTTCACGTATTAACGCTTCTCGATTTTCATGCAATCTAGTGAGTAGATTCGATGGTGCGCCATTTATTATATTACTTGGCGTATCGGGTTGTGGGTTATGCTTTGCACTCCATTCAATCATATCCAGCATTAAAGGAAGCAAGTCTTTGCCTTTATCTGTCAACTGGTAAATATATTTCGATAAATTATTGGAGTCTTGTGATTTTGAAATAATTCCTTCTGATTCCAGTTTGAGCAGGCGACTTGCCAGAATATTGGTTGAGATTTTCTCGGCGGAATTCAGGAACTCTCCATAGTATTTATTTTTCTTGAAAAGGATGTCTCGAAGAATGATGAGACTCCATTTATCACCAAATATGTCCAATGCAAATGCTATTGGGCATTTATCGCTGTTAGAAATTTCTTGTTTCATAAAGCAAACATCCTCCAGCTTGCATAATGCAAGTACTTTTGTATAATCAAAGTACTTGCATTATGCAAGCGCTCATTACGAAGGTAAAGAAAGTTTTACACTCACATAAGGAGTTAAGGATGTATCAAAAAATTATTTTTATTTTGACGTTAATGCTGTCTGGCAGGGCCATGACACTGGCCTTTATTCACCGTGCCGGAGGTACAATGCCAGGTGATCCTCCAGCTGCCTGGTTAATGCCGCTGGTTGGCGATGCCGTAATAGGAATCTCAGCACTCTGGGTCGCCTATCTGGTATTAAATAAAACGGGGTTATGGGTATGGACCACGATTATCGTGTGGAACTCATTAGCCATCTGGGATGCCATGTCAGCATTTATAATTCACATAACAAACCCTTGGCCAGAATTCTTTATGCTGGATTTAGTAGGCTCATCGATGTTTTTTGCCGCTAGCGCAATGCATCTTGTGATCATCGTTCTTGTATTGCAGTCGTGTGAAAAAGAAAGATTATTGAAATAATGACCCAATTACCCCTGCACTGATCATGCTATCGAGAGGTTGTGCCAATGCAAAGAGAAAAATGTTGTACATACAACATAAAATGACTACACTTGCTTCATGTTTGAACGCTGCCTCTATTTCAATCTCAATGCGGCTTTCCGTAGAGTCAATAAGATCTGGGAGCAGGCCTTTAATGATCTCGGTCTGTCTCCCGCTCACGCTTATCTGTTGCGTGTGGTGTTGGCACAACCGGGTATTTCCCAGCAGGGAATTGCAACGGAACTGAAATTGGAGCGGTCTACGGTTACCCGTTTTATCGAGGCGTTGGAAAGCCGGGGTTTTCTGTTGCGCAACAAGTCGGGACGTGAGCGGCTGGTCTATCCGACGCAGGCGGCCAGAGAGATCGCCGATGGACTGGAACAACGGGGCAATATGCTCTACGAGCAGATGGTGGATAGCTTGGGAGAGGGCGCCGTGGTGGATTTGGTTGGAAAGCTACGTAGCGCCGGCAGCAAATTGAGCTGAAACAACCGTTTTTTTAACGCTATACGGTTGTATGTACAACATAAGAGGCCGGTAATGATAATCCCATTGCCTTTCTGTTTTGAGGGTCTGTGATGAAACTCTATTACTCCAATACGTCACCCTATTCGCGCAAAGTGCGACTGGTTATCTTTGAAAAGTGTCTCGATGCGCAGGTCGAAGAGGTCGTAGTCAATCCTTTCGAGGATAATCCGGAGCTGAATGCGGCCAATCCACTCGGAAAAATCCCGGTGTTGCTGTTTGATGACGACGAGACCCTGTTCGATAGCCCGGTGATCTGCCGTTACCTTGATGGTCTGTCAAACCAGCACCCTCTTATTCCCCAGGAAGATAAGCAACAATGGTTGACCATGCGTTGGGAGGCGCTGGCAGACGGTATGACCGATGCTGTTTATAACCTGGTGATGGAACGGCGCAGACCTGCCTCCGAGCAGTCGCCCACCTGGATTGGGCGTTGGGCAGCTGAGATCCAACGGGTCCTTCAGCATATGGACCAGCGGGTTTCAGAGCTCGATGGTGATATCTCACTGGCGCAACTGGCCGTGGCCGCCTCGATTGGATATCTGGATTTGCGTATTCCAGAGTTACTTTATGAGACGCAGTGTCCGCAGGTAGCCGAATATCCGCGACTACTGGAATGGTACGAAAAAATTGCTACCCGGCCCTCAATGATGGCCACCAGGCCGGGGGATCGATGATGAAGAAGATTTCCGACATTCTGTTTTCCCCCGCCATTCGTGCCACGCAAGCAGAGCTGGGAGTTCACGACTACATTGCAAGACTTGGGTCGAGGGATCATTGGAAGGCGGAACTGTCGACGGAAC
>JBDLIZ010000258.1:0-7195 GCA_039714615.1 Pseudomonadota bacterium
TTGGGAAAAACCTCGACAGTAAAGTGGGATTCGCTGAGATTACGCGGTTCAAAAGGTGTTCCATGGCGCCATCGCGCGCCATTTCAGTGTCTTTGATACTCCTCGACTTTGGGGAAAAGGGCGTTTATGCTTCTTATACATCTCTGATTGGGTTTCGCCCTTAACATCGGAGCGACAGCTTCCTAAGTTCCACACCGGCGCCTGCATTGTCGTCACGCCACCTCTATGCTGGACGCCGACAGGCCAAAACTCCGCTGTCCGCCTAACTGATCCCGGAGTCGAGACTCCGGTTTTGACGCCACTTACATTTATCGACCCTTCTTCCATGGTTCATTTCCGCTCGTCTCAACAATTCTTACCTTGCATGCGTTCCCATGCCTGTTCCACGGACGCTCACCACGATCGCTCTTTACGACCGCAGCTCCGGGCGGTCTGGGATCTCCGGCTGATCGCCGATACCGAAGGACCTACCCTCATCACTGGTGCAGCACGACACAGCCACTCCATGCTACTGTGCCTTCTTGGCGCACCGACATCTTCCTTGACAACTACCGGTCGCACTCTCCGTCGATTATCCCACTAAAACGACGGGGTCAGTAAGGTTAACGACCCACAATGTTGTGTTTTCTATAACCTCGAATAATCACGCTGTTGTAAAAAGCATTATTGATGTTAGCACTCATAAATAATCTATTGTAATGGTTTGAGACACAATCTATCGGGAAGTGCCAGATTTCATCACATCTAATCATTTTGGCTGATCAATTCTGATCTTCCTTCTTGGCTTGCGTTCAACGAAGCTGCGCCTCTAATTTCGAAAAGAACTCTTCTGCCGATTCTTTCATCCTCTTTGTCCTCCATTTAGTTGTGTCGGGTATGAGTTTGACGCTATTCATACATCCGCGACATTCCATATCGCGCTTGAATCTCTCAACTCTCAGTGTAACATTGGAAGTGTCGTTATGCTCTGAAGTAACTCGAATATCATACTTCACATAATATGGCATGAAAAAATTGCCATGGCGCGAAGGCTTCGTTCGGACTACACCAGCAGCCTTGTCGACCGTTTCCTCTTGATCATTCTCTTCATCCAGTATACGCAACACCGCAGTCCATGTCTTTTCGAATGGAGACGACAATTCACGCTTAAACTCAGGTAATGCCTGCGCATTTGGCTGCCCCTGGTTAGGAGATTTTCCGCCAATCGATCCTGTGCTACTTGAACTGCGATTTGCCTTTGTAGGCGATGAAGACATCGTTGTCGCTGCTTCTCCAGCCTTCTTACATGGAATCCTCTTATATCCGGACAGATCAAAATCCGCCATCACCCCAAAGAGCCCCGGCGGTATAATTAAATCTACGCAATAATCACTTTTCGCGAGGGTAGCTGCTAACACTGTTTTATTGACGAAAAACATTCCGATTACCTTACTACGTAATTTAACCGCATAGGCACCAGTTTTAAGCTCTGATCTTGGCACCAGGTAAACCATTTCATGCTCGCCCCTGACTGGTTTAGCTCTCAAGGGAATAGACTCTGTAGAACTTTCATTCCATTTTTGAACCGAAACAGTTCCATGCCTTTGGCCATGGATGTCTGTGCCTTGATATATCTTATTTCGGATGTATGTCATCCGTATTAAAGTTATCGCTTTAGACGCATAACCAATATTCTTGTCAAAGACGAGAAACCGGACTTTAGGCGAAAACTCATCCCTAAGTTCGCGTGATTCGCCTGCAATCTCGGTTAATCTTCCTTTATCAAAAGCATGAATTCCATAGAACTCAGGTATCGGCCCTGCGGTACTTTTAGCGACTAGACCTGGGTATAACCCAAACAAACACAATACATAGATACCTAATGATTTCTTCGCTGCCCGCCCCACACCTAACGTTCTGCCGATAGTTTCCATCAGTCTTTCTCCTATGATCTACGTTCTTGCATTTCGATCATCGATTTTTTTATTGAAGTGCTGCTCGGATTTCCACTAACTCTTTTAACCAGACGAATGTCGCGACACCCCGCAAAGTGGGGCACTTCACAGTTGTAACTAACCCCAAAAGGTCTCCCGTGGTTCAAGTTTCAACGAACCTCCGAATATACCATCTTCCTCGGGTTCAGGCTACGCAACAGCTCCACGATCTGCCCCGTGCGGTTCGCAGTGTCTACGGATGCCCTAACCACCTGCCCAAATGCTACCAAGATAAGCCCGACGACAGCGGTGATTACCGATAAGCCGGCGGTGATACTTCCGCCAACCATACCTGCTTGGCCTCCTTGCACCGCAGTGATAATGCCGACCACAACGCCAATACCTCCACCGACTACTACCAGCCATCCGGCAAAAGATAGAATTGAACCAGTTGTCCTGGCGGTGTGGTATGAGGCATTGTACGGCGTGCTGCCCCCAACCGAAGCTCTACGCGTCCTTTTGGATTTGAAGAATCGCATAAAGGCGATTATCACGACGATAGCGACGACTGCTATCCCGAACAAAATTAATAATTCACGCGATGCTCGACTTTAAGCCGTGATCAGGTGTTCAAGCTGTATCGGCTCATGGCCTTGCATACGATTGAAATAAACACCTATGGTATGCGCCAGGAATTCTCGAAACAGGCGATTGCTCAGATGCCACAGATCTCTCGCCCAGACCCGCTCAATACCAAAGTGCTCGCTAAGTTGGCCGATCACCGTTTCGACCCGGCGGCGCACAGTGTTCATACATTTCACATACCGCGAATCCCGTGCATCGTTCATGTTTTTACGTAATGGGGTTTCCAACTGGATCCCCTGCGTGGCCAGTTCGGTTTTCAGCAACGGGCGGATATAGCCTTTATCCCCGAGCAATACACCGCGGATCGCTTCGGTCATGTCCCACAGGGCATCACGTGTTTTGCTTCAGCTGGAACCGGAATTTTCCCTGCTTGGTTATAATATAAAACCGAGTATGGGAGTAAGGCATGAGAAAGCAACGTAAAGCGTACACGCCGGAAGAAAAGGTAGCGATCATCCGCAAACATTTACTGGACGGTATGGCGGTCTCGGACCTATGCGACGAACACCAGCTGAAGCCCACCGTTTACTACCGCTGGCAGAAGGAATTCTTCGCGGGGGGAGCGGCAGCATTTTCCAAGGAATCCAGCCGTCAGCTCAAGCAGATGAAAAGACAGATGGCCGCAGCCCAAGAGCGGCTGAGGCGCAAGAACGAGGTCCTCGCTGAGGTCATGGAAGAATATGTGCAGTGTAAAAAAACGCTGGGGCAAGCTGAAAAGACGTTGGGTAGAAGCTGAGTTGAGGGACACGGTGGTAGCGTTTGTGGCTCATTGGTCTGATAGAATGGACATCCCGGTGAAGCGCATTGTGAAGTGGCCTGGGCTGGCACCGGGGAAATACCACGACTGGAAGGCCCGTTTCGGGCAAGCCAACCAGCACAACGGCCTGCAACCGCGCCATTTCTGGCTTGTGGACTGGGAGCGAGAGGCGATAGTGGCCTTTGCGACCTCCCATCCCCAGGAAGGCTATCGCAGGCTTGCCTACATGATGCTCGATGCCGACGTGGTGGCGGTCAGCCCCAGCAGTGTTTATCGGGTGCTCAAGGCGGCAGGACTGCTCCAGCGCCCAGGCCCCAAGGCCAGCGGGAAAGGCAGCGGCTTTCGGGGTCCGGTGCAGGCCCATCAGCACTGGCACATCGATATCTCCTACCTCAACATCGCCGGCACCTTCTACTACCTCAGCGCCGTCCTGGACGGCTATAGCCGCTACCTCGTACACTGGGAGATCCGCGAGCGGATGCTTGAGCAGGACATCGAGATCATCCTGCAGCGGGCCCAAGAGCACTATCCCCAGGCCCGCCCGCGGATTATCTCCGACAACGGCCCCCAGTTCATTGCCAAGGACTTCAAGGAATATATCCGGCTGATGGGCATGACTCATGTGCGCACCTCGCCGTTTTATCCGCAGAGCAATGGAAAATTGGAGCGCTGGCACAAATCGCTGAAGAGCGAATGCATTCGGCCTAGAACTCCGGTATCTTTAGTGGATGCCCAGCGCTTAGTGAGTGCCTACGTGAACGAATACAATAACGAGCGGCTGCACAGTGCCATCGGCTACATTACACCACGGGACAAGCTGGAAGGCCGGGCCGAATCGATCTTTGCCCAGCGCCGACAGAAACTGGAATCCGCCGTCAAAGCAAGGTCTAAGGTCTATGAGCAGCGGCGTCAGGGGCAAGCGGCATGAGTAGAAACTGCCCATCTTCCGATGGGAGAGAGAGGCCACCCCTCATGGTGACCCATTACCCTTGGGTCCAGGACTGTCAAGGAGGAGTCCTGAGGTACGAAGGAAGCTCATTGATAAACCTGGGGCTAAGGGTATCCTCCTCACCAGGAGGGGTGGCCGGTGTCAGAACTACGTGCTCATTAAGGCGGTTCTGATATCACTATAAATGGCAGGGTAAAATTCCGATTCCCGCTGAACCAACACACACGTTCGTCAACCGAGGCCGCGGTTAATGTGTAACCGACCACCAGGCCTTGGTACGAGATGATAATATGGCCCTCAAATCCGTAGTACGTCTCATCCTTAGCGGCACAATAGCCATAATCAGCCTCGCCCTTGAAACACTGACACCGCTTTGCCCGTGCAAACAAACATATCGGAATCGGAAACCCATCGACAATGAAAAGATCATCATCAAAGCCCTCTTGCTGGAGCAGTAACTGCCTTTGTAAGCGCTGTTTCATCACCCACAGCGCTGAGGCCTGCTTGCTAAAGTTGGCTCGTGAACCAAGCTGTGGAAACCACTCCAGCCAATGACCGCGAAAATAGGCCCAAATCCCTTTATCCGTCTCGATGCCTAAGCTCTCCCCGACAATCTCCATCGTGATCACTTCCTGATCCGATAACTTCGGCGCATAGCCTCGTTGTCGTAGTCGCTTCCCCGCGGCAAGCACTTCCCAATTGTCCTCTACACAACAGTACACACTAATGATAAAGTCTTCGATAGGCATGGCCTCTCCTATAACCTTTATGGCGGTTTTTCACACACATAAGGTTAGACGGTTGGGCCATGTCTTTTCATTACATTAAAAAAATTCGAGCATCGCGTTAATTCCAGTCCTGCCACGGTGTTTTGCTTCAGCGGTAGAAGGCCAAAGCTGGAAGTTCTCGTCACCTTTGTTCTCGAACCGTTACTAACATTCCATAATCAGGGGGATAGTTATGAAAACCGTATTTGGTTACATTATATCGATTGTTGGGTTTGTATTGGCCATATTCGGAGGTCTTATTATTTGGACAGCAACAAGACCAGATTTACAGATCTTAGGAGATGGGTCAGATGCAATTTTGCCTTTCGCTGTAGTGACAGCCATCGGAATAGCAATTATGTGGGGTGGTATAAGGTTGATTAGATCTACTAGGACCAACGTTGATAAAGCCTCATGACGTGTAAGTCATGCACTCCGGATAGGGGGACGCCTCACTGCGCTACCCCTTCGACACCACCAGCCATTCAGGTCCGGAGCACGGCGGTTAGGGATGCTCCCACAATAGACAAAGATCTTGCTAAAAAGCTAATTCAATTACGCATCAGAGATTCCTATTATAGTGTTTTAGTTGCACTGTAGAGTTCAATTTCAGCAATATTTACTCAAACACTTTCAAACAGGTGGAAGTAGATGAAGAAAGCAACTGTACTGCTGATTTCGCTATGCATTGTAGCGAGTTGTTCAAGCCCCCCGAACGATGAGGTTATTATTGAGCTTATCCAGGATTCAATGAAAAAAGGGATGCCTTTACTTATAATAGGCAATGCGTTGGGCGGAAAGCTAGAAAAGCTAGAAGTAATCAATATTGAACAAGTAGAAAAAAAGAGGTGGGAACCGAACGTGTTTGGGAAGGTGGTTGGAAAAAAAGCACATGACTATTGGGCGGTCACTGCTCGCGTTAAAGGTACGGCGAGACTAGCGGAACAATTTGGTGTTAAGGGAGAGCTTCGTGGATTCCATGCGCGATATATATGGGAGCTAGAAGAGAACGAAGATGGTTCGTGGAGTGTTACATATAGTCTTGTCTCAACAGTACCTGCGCAGCCTGCTGATCCTAATTGGTGGGTAATAGCGGAAAACAAAATGGAAAAGGCGCGAAATATTTCCACACCTACAGTAGATGCACAAGAGGACGATAGTGCTACTACTAAGCTGCTTAGCAGCCAGCAAGTGTACAGTGAAACGCTAGTGGTCAATGGGCATATTTTAGAAGAAACGGGGATTTTGTACAATTCCTTCGGAAAACTCTGCTTGGAGATGCCGGAGAGGGTCATGACTTCACCCTGAGTGCTGGTGACCTTCAGCATCCCTCTGGATAACCTGCTCATTACCCATCAGAATACGATGAGCCGGGCCTTCCATATCATCGAATTGGAAGAGACCTTCTCTTGCCGTAGAGCTTAGAACGGCCGTATAGTAGCAACGGATACCCAATGCGAAGGATGGCATCATGTTCTCGGCAAGGACAGCCGAAGGGGGTGTCGCGCCGGGATACAAACGCCACCGGCCGGAAAAGACCCTTCTCTACCAGATTATCGAACAACACTACCCGGATTTCCGATCGGCGATGGAGGCACAGGATCGGCCGCTACCGGGCTTTGTGCAGGATGAGTTCGAAGCCTTTCTCCAATGTGGTCGTCTGGAACACGGTTTTCTACGCGTACGTTGCGAGGATTGCAAGCACGAACACCTGGTCGCCTTCAGTTGCAAGCGCCGTGGATTTTGCCCAAGCTGTGGCGCCCGGGGCGGATGGCTGAAAGCGCTACGCTGTTGGTGGACGATGTATTTCCTCGTGCGCCCATTCGCCAGTGGGTATTGAGTTTTCCTTATCCGTTGCGTTTCCTGTTTGCCAGTTATCCCGACGCCCGCGGTATCCGAGAAACGCCTGTCGCTGCTAGATGCTGGACGGATTCGCTACCAACTGAAAACGCCCTATCGGGACGGTACCACTCATGTGATGTTATTCCGGGCATCCTGCCCTCCACCCTTCGGGCCAGCCTTCGGCTGTTCAAAATCGCTCCCGGCGATTTTGTCGAACCCTTGAACTTTCTGGCCCGGCTTGCTGCGCTGGTTCCCAAACCGCGGGTCAACCTCACCCGCTTCCACGGCGTGTTTGCGCCTAACAGCAAGTATCGGATACAGG
>JBDLIZ010000259.1:0-7193 GCA_039714615.1 Pseudomonadota bacterium
AATTTGAACCAATACCATGCGGCTTTGCTGAAGTTGCTGGGAGAGCGCTATGAAGGGCTATATTCCGGAAACGGCTGAAGGATGTGCGGAATGTCGGCTTAACACCGATACTCTCACACTTTTTTACGCACCGAGACTATCACTCATCAGATGGATGGCAGTATTTTGGGGTCTTATCGGTGACGATCGAAGGCCAAGTACCGCCTCGATATAAGCTAAATCACCTCAGCCCTTGTTATTCTATCCAGACGTATTACCCGACTCTGTCCAAGCTGGTTTCGGGCGATCATATACTCCCCACCGGAGCGGGTGCGCAAGTCCATAGGCGTCAAGGTCTCAACCCGATCGACGTTCCTTACACCATGCCAGACGACACGCAATCTTCGTCTGTTCAGGATCGCCACTTCATATTGGCTATATATGGCGCAAGGAATAGGCGTGTAATCTTTATTCATCTTCACGCCGTGCCTTTACATCACTCAGGTTACCATAGTCATCAATCGTAATAACGAGCCTCACTGGGGCACAACAGACCTGGCAATCCTCGTAGTAACTCTGGTTACCGCCAGTGCAATCCACATCGGCTTCCATAACCTCTCCACAGTAGGGACATACGATCTCGATATCTTCAATTAAGGCACTCATAAGTTTTAGCCCTGTAATAAGGAAAAATCAATAATGAATCATACTTATTGCCTCTCATCCACGGACAGGGCGCATCGGATCAGGCATAAACAGCATAATGAGGTCATTGAGAAAACGCCGCCCTAAAGCAGTGGTCGACAAATGCGATCCATCGATGCTCAACAACCCTTGCTCGACGGCCGATTCAAGATGATTTGAAATCGCATCGACCGACATACCGGTACGTTCCCGAAACAGCGACAAAGAAAAACCCTCTTGTAAACGAAGCGCATTAAGCATGAACTCAAACACGGTATCTTCCGGTGTAAGTACTTGCCTTTGCTGAGCCCCATGGCTAGCAGACTCCATGTACTGCTTGGGCTGTCTGCTCTTGCTGCTACGATGGATCAGATGAGTGGCGATTTGAGTCAATTTACCATGGGCACCGGCCCCAATACCAAGATAATCCCCAAATTCCCAGTAATTTAAATTATGCCGGCTCCTCATACCCGATTGCGCATACGCCGATACCTCATACTGAGTATAGCCATGATTGAGAAAAATTTGCCTCCCTATATCCTCCATATCGCACACCACACTCTCATGCGGTAACGCCGGTGGACGGGAATAGAATAGGGTGCGAGGTTCGAGGGTCAGTTGATAATAGGATATATGGCTAGGCGCAAGTCGAACAGCGGTACGCAGATCGGCAAGACACATTTCTTTTGTTTGCCCAGGTAAACCATACATTAAATCGATATTTAGATTGTCAAACCCTGACTTACGGGCCAGCTCAACGGCCCGAAGCCCGTCCGTTCCATCATGGATACGCCCAAGTTCTCGTAAACTCTCATTATTGAAGCTTTGCACACCGATAGATAAGCGATTGATACCGATGGCATTGAATTCTTTGAATTTCCCTTGATCGATCGTCCCGGGATTAGCCTCCAGGGTTATTTCTACCCCTGAAGACAAGCTCCAATCGGTGCGAACCTTGGTCAGCACCCGATTAAGCGCCTCCGGCGAGAATAAACTAGGGGTTCCTCCTCCCATGAACACCGTTTTTATACAGCGCTTACCCAGCTGGACCGAGTCGTTATCAAGATCCCTCAGCAAGGCCTCGACATACTCGGACTCGGGGATAGCATCATCACGAGCGGAATAGGAATTGAAGTCGCAATACGGACATTTGCGTACACACCAGGGCAGATGGATGTACAACGACAAGGGCGGGGAAATACTAAAATGCTGGTCCATATATATACCCGTGACAAATGACTATCCGGGTGCATAGCACTCCTGAAAACCCATCCCTCACGAGTATGGCACGGGGTAGGTTATGGTAAGCAATGCTTCTAACCCCAATGCTCACAACGGCTTATACCGCCAACCGTGAGATTTTCAAAAAGCTCATAAACTCGGGTGGGGCGTTCTATTCGACTTACAGCACGGAAGCAGAGCGATGAGATTGCGACCCCGGCGCTTGGCAAAGTACAGAGCTTTATCGGTTTGTGCAACGAGCATCTGCTTCGAAACATCGACCGAAGGCATCGCTACGGATAAACCCAAGGTAGCTGTCACAATATCGTGTACCGCAGAGGTCTTGTGCTTGATATCAAGCAGCTCCACTCGGGCACGCAGATCCTCCGCAATAAGGATCACCCCTTCTTGGTCCGTATCCGGCAGCAAGATAACGAACTCCTCGCCACCGTAACGGGCGGGCAGATCTGCCGATCGCTTACAACAAGATTGAATGGTTTTCGCGACTTGGTGCAAACATTCGTCTCCTGCCGGATGCCCGTAAGTATCGTTGTACTGCTTGAAAAAATCGATATCCAACAAAATCAAGGCCAAGGTTTTTTCATCCCGTTGCGCCCGCGTCCACTCATAATCCAGACGTTTCTCGAACAACCGCCGATTGGGCAAACCGGTGAGGACATCATGATACGAGAGATATTCAAGTTTCCTCTGATAGTCGCCTGACCGTCCGGGATCTTCCCTCCCCCTCAACAACCGTCTAATCACACCGTGAAACTCACGGTACTTCTGATCGACATCATCCCTCTTCAGGAATCGTAAAAGGACCATCGGCCCTAAATCCTGGCTACGAGTTCGGTAGGCACAGCCCTCGGCCTGAAATTCGATCAAAGTTCCCGTTTTCGAGTGAAACGACAAGTATCCGAGCACCATGGTACGCGATCTCGAGCACTTATCGAGAAACCGGGACATCTGTTCCCTTGATTCATCAGTATGCGCATGTAGTGGTGTTGTTAATAACTCGTTTTCGTTATAACCCGTGATGCTCAGGGCGGCAGGATTAACAGCGATGACCCGACCATTGCCCGTCAATAGCAGCATAGGTTCAGGCAGCAGATCGCTCACGGCACGAAACGTCTCTTGCTCTCGAATTACATCTATTGGGGATGATGAATCAGCGATGACCATACGTAGGCTCTGTCAATCAATTAAAAATTTGCTACAAACAAGTTTGCTTTGCCTACACCCTCATCAGGACGGATCTTCATTTGTACACTTTAAGATTCTTTTTAATGCCTGCAAGGCCTGGGCTCGATGACTGATCTGATTCTTAACCTCGGGAGGAAGTTCCGCAGACGCACAGCCATGCGTCGGAACATAGAACAGAGGGTCATACCCGAAACCATTTGCGCCACTCGGCTCAAATAGAATCCTGCCTTCCCAAGTCCCTGTACATATCACCGGCATGGGATCGTCGACATGGCGCATAAGCACAATAACACACTGAAACCGCGCACCGCGCCGCTGTTCAGGCACATCTTTTAACGCCACCAGCAACTGAGCATTGTTCGCTTTGTCAGAACTTTGAGGCCCTGCATATCGCGCTGAGTAGACGCCTGGGGCCCCCGCCAAGACATCCACCTCTATTCCTGAATCATCGGCCATCGCAGGCAGACCGGATACCGAAGCAGCATGGCGGGCCTTGATGATCGCATTCTCTACGAAACTCAATCCGGTCTCCTCAACCTCTGTAACACCGAACACCGACTGAGGCTGTATGTCGATGCCACACCCCCTTAACAGCTGCCCAAACTCTCTGACCTTGCCGGAATTATTACTGGCAAGCACAATACGTTTCATCTCTAATGACATAAATCAGCTCAAATCGTTCCTAAGCGGAATCAATACTCATCTACCGCGTGCAACAAACAAGTGACTCGCGCAACCTGATTACCCATCCAGCGCCTGCCGTTGTTGCGAAAGAATCTCAGCAACCCCTTTTCCCGCTAATGCAAGCATCTGATTCAGCTCGTCTTTACGAAAGGCATGACCTTCGGCGGTACCCTGAATTTCTATGAATGCCCCGGCATCATTCATTACGATATTCATATCTGCTTCAGCCGTCGAATCCTCGGCATAATCCAGATCCAGCACCGGGATCCCTTGATAGATACCCACAGAAACCGAGGCCACCATGCCATAGATAGGGTTTTTGCTTAACTTGTTGTTGCGCAATAGGGTATGGATGGCATCTGACAACGCTACGAAACTGCCGCTGATAGATGCCGTTCGAGTGCCCCCATCGGCCTGAATCACATCGCAGTCTATGGTGATACTGCGTTCTCCCAGCGCCTCCAGATCTACGGATGCCCTGAGGGCACGACCAATCAAGCGCTGGATTTCCATGGTACGCCCGCCCTGCTTACCCCGGGAAGCCTCACGGGACATGCGGCTTCCCGTGGATCGCGGCAACATCCCATATTCCGCGGTCACCCACCCCTGCCCCTTACCCTTTAGGAAAAAGGGAATTCGCTCCTCGATGGAGGCATTACAAAGCACCTGGGTATCGCCATACTCCACCAACACAGAGCCTTCCGCGTGTTTGGTATAGTGGCGGGTCAAGCGTATTGAGCGAAGCTCATCAGGTGCACGACCGCTAGGTCTCATCGATACGACTCCTAAGGTTGTAAATTGCAAAGGACAAGGCATAGTATACTCGCCCCAGATGATATTGGGCGCATGACACATCGAATTTTGTTCTAGAGCACTTGGAGCCAAAACAGATGATTCGAAGTATGACGGCCTTTGCGCACCACGAGGTCAAAGGCGAGCAAGGCCAAGTGAGCTGGTCCCTGCGTAGCGTGAATCACCGCTATCTTGAGATTTCAATACGCCTTCCAGAACAGTTCCGATCCATCGAAGACAAATTACGCAAAAAGGCGACCTCGCGTCTGGGACGTGGCAAGTTGGATGGATTGCTCAACTACAAACCACCCGCCCTGTTGACGGATCAAGTGATCATCAACGACGCGCTTGTCCAGGCGCTGGTCGAAGCCACCCACAGGGTCGAGTCGGTAATGAACAATCCCGCCAGGATCAGTGCCATTGAGATCATGCAATGGCCTGGGATTACCCTCGAACCAGAATACGATACCGCGCCCCTGCAAACCACTGCATTGAATGCATTCGACCACGCATTGAGTGAATTAATCGACGGTCGCGAACGCGAAGGCAGCCGATTGAAACCCCTGCTGATACAGCGGGCAGAGGCCATCTTCAAGATCGTAGCGCAAGTCCGCAAACGCCGACCGCAAGTCCTAGCGGCACAGAAAGAAAAACTTCTAAATCGAATAACGGAACTCAAACTCGGGCCCGACGCCCAGCGCTTGGAGCAGGAATTGGCGATCATCGCCCAGAGATTGGATATCGAGGAAGAACTGGATCGATTGGATGGACACTGCAAAGAACTGACCGAGGCACTCAAGCGTGATGAGCCCGTAGGTCGTCGACTGGACTTCTTGATGCAGGAATTCAACCGCGAAGCCAATACCCTGGCTTCAAAGGCGGCTGATCTGCAAACCACTCAGAGCGCGGTGGAACTCAAGGTACTCATCGAGCAGATGCGCGAACAGGCCCAGAATATCGAATAAATGATCGGTCCCGAAGGAACCACCGGCATCACCCCCCCGTTACCGGCGGGAAAAAGGCCACCTCGTCACCATCGCGCACCGGATGATTCATATCGACATATTCCATGTTCACGGCAACCAGCCAATTAGCGGGCGGTTGGGAATTGCCGGCAATCTCGATCAAGACATCACCGACGGTCCGCGCCGAGGTCGTGTCCAATACATCCTGGTCACGCCCCAGGGTCTCCCGGATGCTGGCAAAGTATTTCACAGTGATCATCGATATCTGCTAACCTCTCCTAAAAGCTAACCGCGACGTACGGATTCTAACATCTCCCGCTGATATCAGTAAGAAAATAAACGCATGAATGAACTTACACATTTCAATCGCCGGGGTGAGGCCCATATGGTCGATGTTGGCGACAAACCCCTGTCCCATCGCGTCGCCGTTTCAGAAGGGCGCATCTTGTTGCAGACCAAGACTCTGGAGATGATCCGTAGGGGTGACCACAAAAAAGGAGATGTACTGGGCATCGCCAGAATAGCGGGTATCATGGCGGCCAAAAAGACCGCCGATCTGGTGCCTCTGTGTCATCCGTTGAACCTGACCTCGGTAGAGGTTGAACTCAAAGCAGAGCCTTCCCTTCCCGCGGTGTACTGTCGTGCCCGGGTAGAAACCCGGGGCCAGACCGGGGTGGAGATGGAGGCATTGACTGCCGTGCAAATTAGCCTGCTGACGGTCTACGATATGTGCAAGGCCGTCGACCGGGGAATGACCCTGCAGGATATTCGCCTGATACGCAAAACCGGGGGCAAGTCGGGTGATTGGATACGTAAATAATCCATCACGCCATAGACTCCACATGGCGCATCGTAAAACGATGCAGCTTCATTTCCAACCCACTTATAGCCGCTAACAATCCAAACTATCGAGGACCGTTCAAAATGAAATGGGGCAAACGCTTGCTGCTGGTACTGGCTGTTACGGTACTTTTGTTCATTGGTGCCGCCGTGCTTCTGGTTACGCTAGTCGATCCCAACGACTACAAGCAGCTGATCGTCAAAGAGGTACACAAGGCCACCGGACGTGAACTCACTATCGGGGGTGATATCGAACTGTCGTTTTTCCCCTGGTTGGGATTGCGTCTCGGCGCCACCGAGCTCAGCAACGCCCCAGGCTTCGGAGAGACCCCATTTGCCCGCCTCCAAGAAGCCCAGGTACGGGTCGCCCTACTGCCCCTGCTCAAGGGCGAGGTGCGCGCCGACACCCTCAAACTCAACGGTCTCAAGGTCAATCTGAGCAAGAATCAACAGGGCGTTGCAAATTGGGACGATCTGGTGGCCAAGGGAGAACCCCAACCAGAACCACAAGAACCGCCCTCTCCCGAGGAAGGCAAACCGGCCCTGGCTCTGGCGCTAGGAGGAATCAACATTCAGCAAGCTGCGTTACATTGGCAGGATGCGCAAAGTGGAACCGATATAGAGATCTCGCCGTTCAACCTGCACACAGGTGCCCTGGCCATCGGAGAACCCTTCGATTTTAAGCTGAACCTGAAAACCATCAACAAGACACCCCAGGTGACAGCCACCATAAACCTTCAGGGGCAGATCACCCTGAACCCCGAACAGCAGCGCTATCAGATCAAGGATCTCAAGTTGAACCTGGAGGCCCTGGGCGACACA
>JBDLIZ010000260.1:0-7188 GCA_039714615.1 Pseudomonadota bacterium
GAAACGGCTAAGGAATGCGCATGAAATAAGTTGCCCAACTGGCGCCGAATGATCGTTTGTATTCTGCGTTGCGATAAGGCAAACCAGTTGGGTAACGTGTGTCGGTAGCATTCCTAATCATCAACCCGCATAACCGGCACCCGCTGGCATAGAAACCAGTTCTTCAGTCACCGGCTGCTTGTTGCGAGCCTGCAGCATGGTCCAATAACCGAACAAATTCACACCGCTGCGTTCTATGACGTCCAAATCCGTTTCCTGGATAAAATTGTCTAAACAAAGATCTGTACGAAACCCTATCATCTCTGATAAAGGAGAGATTAACTGTTCCAACCGACCCACCAAAGGATTCTGACTCTGGAAATGGTTGACGATGAAAAGCTCGCCTTCGGGTTTACACACCCGATACATTTCATCGACCAGATTTTTGGGATTGCTCACCACCGGCACCACATACATGGCGACAACTTTGTCAAACTCGTCATCGGCAAATTGCATTTGCTCGGCATCCATCAACCGCAGCTCAGTGACATTGTCCAATCCATCGCGTTCCCTTCGATGCCTTGCCCTATCTAGCATCTCGGGAGAGATATCGATTCCGGTCACAAAAACATCGTTGGAATACAAGGGTAGGGACAGGCCAGTACCGACACCGACTTCGAGGATCTTTTCACCCGGCCGGCAATCTATCCTGTCGATCACCGCCTTGCGTCCGCGGTGAAACAACGCCCCGAAATACAAATCATAATAGCGGGCATACCTCCGGTAGGCCCTTTGAATCGCTTCAATATCCAATTAAAAGAACTCCTCATTGTAGACGTTTATTTTAGATCTAAATTTTTTCGGTAACATTCCTTAGCCTGCCGGAATATCCTTGAACCTAGTTACTGCAAGTGATCGTGCTTATAGAGTGCAACACATTGATTCGTAGAGCGAATTTAAGACTGAGTGCAATCACTTGCAGTGATCTAGGTTGAACATTATACCCAATTAACTCCCCTACCCTTTCATCATCTTACGCAAGGCCTCTGCCATCGCAGTATTCCTGTTCGTCTGTTGCTGCCTACCCGGTGGCTCTTTGGACTTGGTGCGAAAACCCTTCTGAGTCGACTGAACCTCGCGGCTATCATCGCTGAGACGCATACTCAGTGCGATGCGTTTGCGCTTGAGATCAATGTCCATTACCTTGACCTTGACCAGGTCGCCGGTTTTGACGATTTCCCGTGGGTCTTTGACAAATTTTCTCGCCATGGCCGAGATATGTACCAATCCGTCCTGGTGCACCCCGACATCCACGAAAGCACCGAAATTAGTCACATTGGTCACCACACCCTCCAGGATCATGCCGGGGTGCAGATCCCCCAGGGTCTCTACTCCTTCCATGAAGGTCGCCGTCTTGAACTCAGGTCGTGGATCACGTCCTGGTTTCTGCAACTCGGCCATGATATCGGTTACGGTGGGCGCGCCAAAGCGCTCATCAGTGAAATCCCTCGGTTGCAGCGTCTTTATAAATCTACTATCACCAAGCAAGGATCTTATATCCCGACCCGTGCATTCGGCGATACGCTCCACCACCGGGTAGGCCTCGGGATGAACTGCGGAGGCATCCAGGGGATTGTCGGCGTTGGTAATACGCAGGAATCCTGCCGCCTGTTCGAAGGCCTTGGGGCCTAGTCTCGACACCTTGAGCAATTGCTTTCGATTGGTAAACGCACCGTTTTTATTGCGATATTCCACTAGATTGCTGGCCAGGCCCTGATTGAACCCGGATACCCTGGACAACAACGGTTCGGAGGCTGTATTCACATCGACACCCACCGCATTTACACAATCCTCTACCACTGCAGCGAGGGAACGTGACAACCTGCTCTGGCCAACATCGTGTTGATACTGGCCCACCCCGATCGATCTTGGTTCGATCTTTACCAACTCAGCCAAAGGGTCCTGCAATCGCCTCGCGATGGAGACCGCGCCACGCAGCGAAACATCCAATTCTGGAAACTCCTTGCTGGCCAGTTCGGATGCGGAATACACCGAGGCGCCGGCCTCGGAGATAACCAGTTTTCGCAATCTCAATTCGGGGTAACGCCGAATGAGTTCGCTCATCAGCCTGTCGGTTTCGCGCGATGCCGTGCCATTGCCAATGCTGGTCAACTCAACGCCATGCTCACGTATTATATTTATTAAAGTTTTAATCGATTCATCCCAACGCTTATGCGGCTGGTGAGGATAGATCGTGGCTGTCGTCAACAGTTTCCCCGTGCCATCGACGACGGCCAATTTGACACCGGTACGCAAACCGGGATCCAAACCCATGGTAATGCGATGACCGGCGGGGGCAGCCAATAACAGATCATGCAGATTTCTACTGAAGACCTTGATCGCCTCCTCCTCCGCGGCACTGCGCAATTGATTCATGAGATCGAGTTCCAAACGGGTATGGAGTTTGATCTTCCATGCCCATTGTACCGTCCCCTGCAACCACTCATCCGCCGCACGACCCCTATTTTCGATGCCGAAATGCTTGGCAATGCGCAATTCGCTAGGATGTGTTGCGCCCTCTTTGGTTTCAACATCGAGCTTAAGCGTCAACACACCCTCATTTCGTCCGCGCAATAACGCCAGTGCCCGATGAGAAGGCAACTCGGCAATCCTTTCTGCATAACTGAAATAATCGGCAAACTTCTCGCCCTTCACCTCTTTACCCGAGACGACCTTGGAGGATACCACACCCTGGCGCCATAGCTGTTCTCGCAAGCCTCCTACCAGCTGAGCATCCTCGGCAAAATTTTCCATGAGAATTTGACGGACCCCATCCAGCGCCGCCTTGCTGTCCTCAATACCCCTATCCGCATCGATGTAGGTACTGGCGAGTTGGTCCGGAATCTGCTCCGGATCTTCCATCAATGCCTTGGCAAGCGGCGCTAAACCAGCTTCACGAGCGATCTGCGCCTTGGTCCGTCGTTTCTTTTTATAGGGGAGATAAAGATCCTCCAGTTGAGTCTTGGATTGCGCGGAGTGTATAGCCTGTTCGAGCTCCGATGTAAGCTTGCCCTGCTCTGCTATGTTGCCTAATATCGATTCCCGACGTTGCTGTAAATCACGCAGATAGCGCAGACGTTCCTCCAGATGCCTCAGTTGTGTATCGTCAAGTCCACCCGTGACCTCCTTTCGGTAACGTGCGATAAACGGCACCGTAGCGCCTTCGTCGAGAAGAACGATTGCGGCCTGCACCTGTCGTTCCTGAGCAGAGAGTTCTGTTGCTATGATTTTATAAATTGGGTTCATCTACATCTTTAGAATAGGGGTTGGTTAATTATGAATATGAGAGGAATCTTTACCTCTGTCTACATCTTGGCTATAACCGTGCAAGATCACCCTTTTCCTCTAGCCAATGACGGCGATCGGCAGCACGCTTTTTCGCCAGCAGCATATCCACCAAGCTGTTAGTTTGTTCATCTTGTGACAGAGCAAGTTGGACCAGACGGCGGGTCTCGGGTGCCATCGTAGATTCGCGCAGCTGGATAGGATTCATTTCCCCTAGACCTTTGAAACGGGTGATGGTCACCTTACCACGCTTCTTCTCGGCGGTGATACGATCCAATACACCTTTACGTTCAGCCTCGTCCAGGGCATAGAACACCTCTTTACCAACATCGATACGGAACAAGGGCGGCATGGCGACATAAATATGTCCTTGGTCTAGCAGCGCCCTAAAATGACGAAGAAAAAGGGCACTTAGCAAGGTTGCGATGTGCAAACCGTCAGAGTCAGCATCTGCCAACACACAGATTTTTCCATAGCGCAACCCGCTTATGTCATTAGATCCTGGCTCCACACCGATTGCTACCGAGATATCATGAACTTCTTGGGAGGACAATACCTGATCGGAATCGACCTCCCAGGTATTGAGTATCTTGCCGCGCAAGGGCATCACTGCTTGAAAGTTCCGATCACGCGCCTGCTTGGCGGAGCCGCCGGCCGAGTCTCCCTCTACCAGAAACAATTCGGTACGCGCAAGATTCTGGGAGACGCAGTCGGTCAGTTTACCTGGAAGAGCGGGCCCAGTAGTCACCCTTTTTCGGGCGATTTTTCTCCCTGCCCGCAATCTCTTGTTCGCGTTTGAGATAGCGAGTTGAGCAAGTTGCTCACCCGTCTCTGCATGTTGATTGAGCCAAAGGCTGAAGGCATCTTTGACAACACCAGAAACAAATGCGGCACTCTCCCTTGATGAAAGACGCTCTTTGGTCTGACCCGAAAACTGCGGCTCCTGTACCTTGATGGACAACACAAAACTGAGCTTGTCCCAAACATCTTCAGGACTAATTTTGACACCGCGAGGTAACAGGTTTCGAAATTCGCAGAACTCGCGTACCGCTTCCGTAAGACCGGTGCGCAAACCGTTGACGTGAGTCCCTCCTTGAGGCGTCGGTACCAGGTTGACATAGCTTTCGGTAATACTATCACCGCCTCCAGGCAACCATATGACCGCCCAGTCGACGGCCTCATGGTGACCTTCCAGATGCCCTAGGAAGGGATCCTGCGGCAACGATTCAAAATCCCGTATGGCCTCCTTAAGATAGTCACCAAGTCCACCCCCATACTGCCACTGCAGTTTTTCGCTACTGTTCTCATCGAAGAAGGTAACACGCAGACCGGGGCAAAGCACTGCCTTGGCACGCAAGACATGTTTCAATCGCGGTAGAGAAAACGACGCAGAGTCAAAATATCTTTCATCTGGCCAGAAGCGCAACGTGGTTCCCGTGTTGCGTCTACTCACCTTGTCCACAACTTTCAGATCCGAACTCCTTTCACCATTAGCAAAGGACATGTTATATTGCTTTCCATTTCGCTTCACCCATACCTCTAGGTGCTTTGACAAGGCGTTGACAACGGACACCCCCACGCCATGCAAGCCACCTGAGAATCGATAATGTTTACCGGAAAATTTACCTCCGGCGTGCAGTGTAGAGAGAATTACTTCCACTCCCGGGCGTTTTTTTTGCGGATGTAGGTCAACAGGCATCCCACGACCATCGTCGCTGACCTGCAAAGATCCATCATTGAAAAGACTCACATCGATACACCCGGCGTATCCGGCAATGGCCTCGTCCACGCTATTGTCGATTACCTCTTGTGCCAAATGGTTCGGACGACTCGTGTCGGTGTACATACCTGGACGCCGGCGCACCGGATCAAGACCAGTAAGAACCTCGATGTCTGCGGCATCATAGCTTACACTCATAGTATATACGTACCCAATTATGGTGAGTATTAACAAATAGCTGTCTCTAGATATTGTATTCGGAATCTGGCTTACGAGAAACTGGTGCTGGCAATTGGAAGTTCGGCATAATAACTACAGATTTCAAGTTGGAATGAATGCTCCGCTTTGCATATCAGGACATGCTACCGACACACTTATCCATCTAGCTCACCTTATCGCCCATATTCAGGGCCAGATGGTCAACTTATTTCCTCCGCATCCCTAACCTGACAGAGCCGAAACCAAGATAATATACGAGCATTTCTGTTATTTTACGGGAATGTACGCAGCAGGGAGCTGTGTACCAAGCATCCATGGGTGAGTTTACGGTGTCTCTCGGAAAATAAGCAAAATGCTCCCCGAAAAATTTTCGTTATTTTATCAAAGAACTTATTTGTAATAGACTAATAAAAAGTTAAGAGAGTACAGTACAAACCCATTCAACGTACATATCACATCCTGATGGAGAAATCCTAGTATAGCAACCCCACGAGGTGATAACGTCTACTTACCTTAGCCTGAAGTTTAGGATAGACTTGATAGTGGCAACATAAAACATCAGTCATGACTAAGTATGAATGAAATCATGGCTCGTTTGAAATCTCTCATGCATCAACATAGCAGTGCACTTTGATGCTTCAGTGGTGCATACCCAATTATCTATAACAATGGCGTCCACTAAAACCCTTAACTCAACAACCATTGCAGACTATAAATAACGAAATCTTTATATTGCATCTTTTTCTAAAGAAGTTGCGAGAAAGGCCGATCATTCTCATAATTCGTATGAATTTACGTTATTTCATTAAATTCTTTCTTGACTAACAGATGAAATAATCTAAAGTTCAACCACAACATACGGATCTGTATACTTCATCTAAACTTAGGAGTAACTAATGGCAAAGAAAGGCGTGACTAAAACCAGTAAGACGCGTCGTAGCACTACCAAGAAAACCGCGTCAATAGAGACCGTTCAAAATAACACCGAAAAAGCCTTGAAGTCAGCTGAAACAAAACTCTCTCGAGTGTTAACCAACCTGATACGCGCCACCGCTAAGGTTGCAACTGCTAGAGATAAGGCAAAGACGTCGGCGCTGAAAGCGAAACAAACAGGTCGACCCGCGTCATTAAACGTCGCTAAACGCGCTAAAGAAGCCGTGAAGGCAGCTATAGTAAAACGGCAGGAAGCCGCTGCCGATGTGAAGGCGGCGCGTGAAGCCGTGCGTGATGCGAAACGGCAGGTCAGACAAGAAGAGCAAGCAAAACGTATGGCGCAACGCAAAGAGGCTGCCAAACAGAAAGCAGTGGCTACATTTATAAAGAGATGGGAACGTGATTGGGATAGAAAGATGAAAACCCGCAACAAACCAAAATCTAAGCCAAAAGCTGCTGTGGCTTAATCCCAGCGGATATCCTAACCGAAAGGCAGGTATACCTCTCAGGGATGAGAGTACCTACCGCCTGCAGGCCGACTATAATTCCCTCTCCTTAGCCCGGATAATTCATAAATTGCGCATGCCCTCGCTGGTCTATTGTTCCCGCAAGGAATTTTCCTCAGTTGCCCGTAATCATTGATACGCGACGCCTTCGGTAAATCCCTTGCAGAAACAATATACTTCGCGATCCTCACGCAAATTCATGAAATATCCGGCTTAGGAATGCTACCAAAATAATTTCCTCATCTGGCTAGCCTTATCGCCCGTATTCGGCATTGCGACAACAGTGACATAAGTCTGGCTATACGCCTGTTATCATGTCTTGAATACGAACGATCATTCGGGCCGATTGGTCGACTTGTTTCGTGTGCATTCCTTAATTCTTCCATAGTCACCTGCCCCTAGGAGCCTGTCGGACTTAGGACTGATCTACTGCGGAAAAGCCGGATTTGGACAGATTTGCCGATCCTTTTCGTTACACGCTACGGC
>JBDLIZ010000261.1:0-7188 GCA_039714615.1 Pseudomonadota bacterium
GGTCTCTAATTTGCGATTTCCCGCATCCTCGTCATAATCCCGGGCACCCGCCAGAGGGGTAGGAATTATATGACATACGACCTAAAGACAGGGGATTTATTGATCCCCCATTTGATGCCCTAAACAATTGCAGTCGTCAAATAACCAACTATTTCAAAGAAAATAGCAACCTCAACAAAAACTTTATTTGATATTTTACAGAATGAGTACCACTTGAGAATCGGGTTTATATAATCAAATAACATTAATACTCCGTAAGTTACATAACAACTGAAATGCATCATTGATTACGGCATGATAAATGCTGTATAAACAAGATCAATGTCTCCAAGGTAACGAGAGAATCAGCAACCCTGATTCGATCCCGTCATGGCAGGAGGGAAACATGAGTTTTTTAGGATCTAAGTCCGAAGGGTTCTGCATGATGCAGTTACGTTCATATATTCTCATCAGCGCATTATCCATTCCGGTGCTTGTACTATCGTTAGTGCCGCCGGCCTGGGGTAGTGAATCAAAGCGGGACATTGTGCTGGTGATCGATAATTCAGGGAGCATGAAAAAAAATGATCCTGAGTTCTTAGCCCGTCATGCATTAAAGACATTTATATCAGAGAGCGTCGATAATACGCACTTAGCTTTGATCACCTTTGATCAAAACGTAAACTTGACCGTTCCGCTTACCTCACTATCAGCTGCCTCAAGGCCCATCCTTTTGGATGCGATCCAGGAGATAGATTACTCAGGGTCCCTAACCAACAGTCCGGCGGCAATAGAACGTGCGATCTATGAAATCGCTCTACATGGCCGAGATGATGCCGACAAGTCGATCATATTTATCACCGACGGAATCGTAGACACGGGAAATAAGACCCGAGACAAACAACAGGAAGACTGGATGCTGGAGGAACTCTCTACCCTAGCATCAAACCTGGATATTAGGATATTTGGCATCGCATTCGCCGAAGCCGCAAATTATCAGCTGATTCAGGACCTCGTTGTCAAGACGGGGGGCGACCATTTCAGAGTATTGCTTGCTGAGGATCTACCAAGCGTATTTGCTCGATTGGAAGAATTATACCGCCCTGCCACTACACTATCGCCCCAAGAAAGCCAACCACCGAAGGTAATGTTGGATACCCAGCCTCCAAGCGACTTAAAGGGGGAAACTCAAATAGTGGGTAATAACGAAACCCTTCCAGAAACGATAAAAAATGAGGTCCTAAATGAAATAACCGATGCCAAGGACCCGTTGAACGGACCTGAAAGCTTAGCTCAATCCAAGTCGGACAGTATGCCAAATAAGCTTTTGAACAAAGTTCAGCGCCTCTACGCTAGCACCGACAAGCGAGCGTTGGTAATCAGCGCACTGTTTATTTGTTTAGTGGCCCTTGGTGCTTTTTTTGTATCGAGGAGGAAAAACACGCCTCACCGAAGGAAAAAAAGCGTTCCTCGCCGATTGCGGCCTCGCCCGGTACATAATTCTTCAGTTAAAGATAACCAAGAGAAAGCACTATTGATTGATATTAATCATTTCACATCCCGCCGTAATCATCCGCTTGCTAAAAGCATCACTAAGATTGGCCGCGTTAATACAGGAAAGCACAACGACTCCATTCAGCATCTATTAATAGACAAACCCACTATTGGCCGCGAGCATGCCTTAATTGAATATGAGGATGATGGATACTGGTTGGTCGACCGAGACAGCACCAACGGCACTTTTATTGATGGCAGACGAGTGAGGGGCAGAGCACTGCTAAAGAATGGTAATAGAATTCGTTTTCATGATATTGAGTTCATTTTCTCTATACCTAGTCTCAATAAGTTCGAAAAAACCGTTAGCGTTCCTATCGCTGGTTCACGAGAGGAAAGTGAACAAGATAAGAATGCATTCTTCACTAACGGACCAGAAAACAGACATTCACCACTGGTGCCATCAGAGGCAACCAAGAACATTAGCAAATCACATATTAATATCAATTCCAATAATCGTTCACAAGATGAGACTTGGCTCCAGTTGGCGAAGGAGGACGAAGAATACAAGAAATCATTTAAAAATGCCGGTTTACAGAAACGCACCGTCTCCGATGACACCAAAGAAAACAGGCCTGCCAGACCCACGAGCAATCGAGCGGGCACCAAACCTACGTCAAAAATTACGCCAGAAGTAAAATCCCGTTCACGGAACAAGGGAGATACTGAGGTTCTCAGTGTTACGAAACCGCCGCCTTTTTCCAGCACGGACGAAGGGACACAGGAATCAAGACAAACAGGTATAGAGAAAACTCAAGTGATGCCCCCCCCACAGATTAAGGAAAGCGCGACCCGTCCTATAGAACCCATCGAAGAAGACACCCTCGATCCTGATGTTACACAGCTGTCGCCCACTATCAATACAGAGGAACGAGCACGGGAGTCAAGGCAAGAGGATATAGAGAAAACTCAGCTGATGTCCCCTTCGCAGACTAAGGGAAGCACGACAGAGCCTATCGAAGAAGACGCCCCCGATCCTGATGTTACACAGCTGTCGCCCACCATCAATACAGAGAAACGAGCACGGGAGTCAAGGCAAGAGGATATAGAAAAGTCCCCTTCGCCGATCTGGAAGAAAACAACAGGCCCTATGGAACCCAATAGGGAAGACACTCTTGATCTTGATATTACTCAGCCGCCTCCCATTAGCGATCTAGAGAAACACGCTCCAGAGTTGAAGAAATCAGATACAGAGAAAATTCCGCAGGATGTGCTTGAGCAATTGTTTAAATCTGAACAGAGTAAAGATAATTCTACCTAAGATTCCGCAGGTGATCGTGCTTACAAGGTACAGAGATATTGATTCGTAGAGCGAACTTGAGACCGAGCGGAGAAGTAGCACAGGGAGGTGCCGTTAGCGGACCTAAGGATGGAATCCTCATAGCAAGTAGTCATCACGGGCGAGTGGTGGATTTTATCACCCCTTCAACAGACCTCAACAAGCGCAATCACCGCCACGGCATTCACAACGAGCATACTTGTCGCGGTACCCAATGCCCATGCGAGATGTCGATGCATTTTGCGCAGCGGGTCTTGTGCCGAATATCTAGATCTTGTGCGAATGCCCTTATTGGTTCGTTTCAACATCGGTCCGTCCTCCTGGCGGAATGAATGATAAGTTGTCACCTTATATAATTCCCGAGCAAAATAGTCAATTATTCTGTTTGGGATATGCACACCTGAATGTGCGGTGCTTCGGGACTACCAAAGGCCGTCGGCTCCTACATAAGTCCTAGACAATACCGCTCAATAGTCAAAACCCCAATTAAAATCCAGGGCCGTCTCTCCAATGTCACTGCTGGTGCCCTTCATTTTGAGTCTGTCGTTGATGCTGTACTCAATACCCACTGTATTACCACTACGGTTCTCCTTTGTTGGATCACGAATTGTGCGTTCGTAAGAGAGATAGATGTCCTGGGTGATGTAACGACCCGCGCCAACGCTGCCGCCCGTGTCTGCATCGCCCAGGTCGACGGCTATGGTATCTAGACCAAAGGTGTTGCCCAGGGTACGTTCAAGCATACCAGCCGCCATGCTGCCGGCCAGCTGACCCGCCTCACTCGATAGAGTATTTTGCTCCGAGCTGCTCAGGCGGTCGGTCGTCCTGCCGAATATCAACAGAGAGATGACATCCGCCTCTTCCAATTCGGGTTCACTCCTAAAATTAATCTCCGGTTTCTTGCTTTCACCCGTGACATCGACATAGACGATGTAATCCGAGACCTTATATATCGCGGTAATAGCTAAATTGGGATTGATCTCCTCAGTCCCGGTAAATGTCACTCTACCCTTTTCGATCTCAAACTTTTTGCCTAAAAAGCTGGCAAAACCACGCAGGGTCTCCACGTAACCACCGATTACAAAGGGCCCCGCAAGGTCCTTTCTCAACTGTAGTTCACCCTTCATCTCCACGGCCGTTCCCTCGCCCTGCACCCACGCGTTCCTGGGGATGTCCACATCGATATCGGCACGCAGAAAGGGCAGCGGATCCTTTTTAATGGGTCCAGAAAGCTTACCGTTGATCCGTTCAATCTCCTCGGGTCCGGGGCCATACACACCTTCGACCGTCAGTTCCCAGGGTTCGACATCGTGGGCCTCGCTAGTGGGTAGATTATCGAGCCTGATACGGGCACGCTGGATGTCAATGTCGCCCTTGGCGGTCATCTCGTGTAAAGACCCGCGCAAGCTCAAATCAGAGGAAAGCCGCACCCCGATGGCGGACGTATTCATCGCAGTAAAATCTCTCGCCTTCAGAGACAGATCGAGCTGATCCAGAGAAAAACCTGCAATCTCCAGCCAGCCTACAAGATCCGCAACCCCGGTTTGGGATCCCAGGTGTAATGATTCGATATCCACCCGGGTGCCGCCAAAACGCACCATGGAGTGAATATCGGTATAGTTCTCCCCGGTTACCGCCAGCTGCAACTGGGAGTTTTTTATCTCTAACGAACCAAAGGCCTGCGGTTGCGCCAGCGTCCCCGCCAGGCGCAAATCAACTGAGAGTTCGCCCTCGCTCTTGGTAATTGCCTTACTCAAGGCCGCCAGTCTGCTCATATCCAAACCAGGGCTGTGAAGCCGCAAGTCCAGGACCCCTGCAGCCGCCGTATCCACGGTTCCATTCAGATGCAGCAGTTGCTCGTTCTGGTCCTGCCAGCGAAGATCGCTGTTCAGTACCGTGCCTACAGAACTCAAATGGGCGCGTATCTCACCCAGGGATTGATTCTGCTGCTGCAGGGCACTGAGCAGGAGTGAACCCTGCAAGCCAGGCTCATTGAGGGTCCCGTCGACACTCAGATCGAGGGAAAGCAAGCCGTCTGGGACATCTGCATCAGGTATGAAGGCATGTATCGCAGGCCGAATTTGCACATCGTGCAGCTGCACATCGGCTGAAATTCTATCTCCCTTGGAGAGCGAAGCCTCGACACTGAGTCTTTGCTCACCATTTTCCAGTTGCAGGTCCTTGAGCCGCAACGATCCTTGGTCGTCATATACCACAGTGATGGGAACAGGGTTTTTCCAGATCCAGTCACCGCTGTGCAGGTGCATCCGCTCGATCATAAACTCGAGACCTTGCTGATAGACGATGTGGCCAGCGAGCTGTGATCGGGCATAAGGACCTTCAGTGACGGAGAGCGAGATATCGCCGCGAGGGTCATGATGATTCACCTCAAGTTGTAAAGAACTTCGGGGCAACGAGGGGGCCTGCAGACCGACCACCCGAACACTCAGTGTCGCTTGTGGGCTAGCGATAAGGTTATCAGCCGTGAAATTGCCCAGTAAACCCTCGCCCTTCAGCTCGGCATAATGAAAATCATTGATATATACCGTGCCCTGTGTGCGCAAGGCCTCTAGCGATCCGGTGATTTCTCCGGAAATGCCTCCGGTGGCCCTGAGATCTACCCCCAGGAATGCCTCCAAAGGGCCCAAATCCCCGAGATTCATATTGTAGACCAGGGCCATTTGCCGATCCGCCGACAACACACCCTGGGCAACGAAATCCACCGGTACGCTTTGCACCTTGAATTCCGCCAGCTCCACCTCGGAGCCAGTCACATTGCCGCGCAACCTTACCTTGAGATCGGGTACCAGGTTAAAGCCATCCGAATCTATGTTCAGGACCGCACTGGCCTTACGCCCCACCTCTTCAAGGCCCTCGCCTTGAAACTTCAGTGACGCCTGAATCAACCCTTGAAGATCGGACGAAAACCTGGCCATATCGAGGCCGTCTATACTCAGCTCAGCGCGATAACTGGGTAGCGCTGGATCCACCAGTCCCAGGGCAAGATCGGCATTGATATCGGCCCCGGCGTATTCAAACCGGGCAGCGATTTGAGGTGTCAGCGCACCCCCGACGATATCGATCTTGCCCTGCACCACGGAACGCAGATTGGTCGCTAACCCGGGGACAAACTCATCGAGTTGCAGCCCAGGGATATCGAGTCTAAATTGCATCTGCTGCCCGGGCAGGGTCATGTGTCCCCCTCCCCGCAGCTCAGAGGCCGCTGTTTTCACCTTTAGGTGGTCGAGCGTCAGTTGCTCGGGTGTGAATCGCGCGGAGAGTCCCAGGTCGGTTACCGGCAGACCGGTGAAGCGGAGTTGGCCATGAAGATCCTTTATCTCCGACCACGGCCCATCGGCCTTTAGCGCCGCACTGGCCAGCAACAGCAGATCTCGCAGCTCCAGGTCCTGAACGGTTTTTTTATCCGTTAGACGTGCCTTTAACTGCCGGCTGCGCAGCCTAAGTTGGCGTATGACCGGTTCGACCCGATCTTCGGCCAGGCCCTGTCTCAGGGCCTCCACCGAAGGGGCTAATTCCATTTCTCCCTGCAAATCCGCTTCACCTTGAAACCCTTCGATGATGCCAAGTATCCCCAGCTGCAGCAGCCTCAACTCGGTATCTAGCGTGACCTTGGCGTAGCTCCCCTGCAGATCTAGAGTCCCTTCCAGGGTACCCACCAGGCTCCCGGGAAGCGGTTTTGGAGGCGCGGCATCCCGGCTAAATCTGAGGAATTCAGGGCGCTTTAACGCTAGATTCGCCTCTATCGCTTCTTCTATATAACCTAAGCCGCGAAGCAGATCCGGCATAGCGCGCTGAAACCCGCTCAACTCAGGGCGCTTGATTTCCAGATGCAGATTCAATGGCGCGTCGAGCAGACGTTGCTCCACCGGTTTAGCTATGAGCGCCAGATCAGCCGGAAGATTTAGATCCACGGCCAGTACTTCGCGGTGATCCTGATGTGCATGTATCTCGCCATGAAGATTTCCTCGCGCGTAATTCAGGGTGAGCCGGGAGAGGTCAAAGGGCTGCGGTTGCTTTGAGGTGGCCTTGATAGTGAGATTTCCCTGAAAACTAGGGTCATCCAAGCGGCCCTCCAGGTTCGCCTTGAGGTCGGCCTGGCCCTGCACCAGATGGGGCAATGACAGCATCCGCCCTAGGAAGCCCAGCTCGATATTGCTGGCCTGCACACTCACTCCCAGCAACTGACCATCATCGAGGCTACCACCGAGCTCGATCGATTCATCGGCATGGGCCAGGCGAAACGGTCTGAGAGAGATCCGTGGTGGCGCCAGATCGAGTTCCAGCGGTGTCAAGCTCTGCCAGAGATGATCCTCCAAGCGCAGCTCCAGCGCTTCGACGATCAATTGCCGGCCGTT
>JBDLIZ010000262.1:0-7176 GCA_039714615.1 Pseudomonadota bacterium
ATCGTGGATGAATGCCCCCTCGTTTCGAAGGCCTGAGGTTACATTTTAGATTGAATCAGACGTCGAGGCCTTTCTCCGCGTAGCGGCTTCGTCCAACTACTGGTGGTGCTGCAAAAAAAATACTACCCATTATGATTTGCTGGAATTGGATCATTCACCTCACGCTTTCTTGCATCCACAGTTGTCTATATTATTGCCCACATCGGGAAGCACTGGGTCCCCAAAACTAGTGAGGTTATCCGAAAAAAACATAATGGCCAATACTCGATCTATAGTCGAGTATCTAGATATTAAAGGAAGTGACCGTCCTATTATTTCCTTACCATTCCATTACTCATACGGTTTGTCCGTACTAAACACGCATCTCTTGGTTGGGGCAACAATCCTACTAACAGAGGCTTCAGTGAGCCAAGGAAGATTTTGGGAGTTTTTTCGATCAGGGGAAGGGAACAGTATTGCGGGTGTTCCATTTGCTTACGAGATGTTAAAGCGTTTGGGTTTCGAAAACATGCAGTTAGATAATTTACGTTATATGACCCAAGCTGGTGGCAAATTGGCTGACAGTTTGATCGAGTACATTTTGGCGCTTGCAGAAGATCGGGGTTTTAAGTTTTATATGATGTATGGACAAACTGAGGCCACCGCGAGAATCGCATATCTCCCATTTGAACTGGCACGGGAAAAGATTGGCAGCGTGGGGATCCCAATTCCAAAGGGGAAATGGTGGTTGCAAGACTCTCAAAAAAACAGAATCGAACATCCGTTTGTAAAAGGAGAGATAGTGTATGAGGGGCCTAATGTAATGATGGGATATGCAGAAACCATTGAGGATTTATCACGAGGAGACGACCTTGGCGGTGTGCTTGAAACTGGCGACTTGGCCTATTTTGACACCGATGGCTTCTGTTTTATTACCGGGCGAATAAAACGCTTTGTCAAAGTCTTCGGTAATCGGTATTCATTGGATGAAATCGAGCATGCTTTAAACCAGGCAGGGGTCGAGTGCCGGGTGGGTGGTTTCGATAATCAAATACTCATAGCCGTAAAAATGTTTGAAAACACAGATTTGGTGCACGACCAATTGACAGGGGTGTTTAATCTACATCACTCAACATTTGAAATTTTTACCGTAAATGCTTTTCCAGTAGCCTCAAATGGGAAAATACAGTACGCAGAGCTATTTGGAAAATACATTAAGGCATCGTAGGGATAGACATGACTATGAAAGAAGAGTTAACCGATTATTTTGTAAATACTTTATTAAAAGGCAATCTGCCAGAAAACTTTGATGATAACTTTAACTTACTGCAAGAAAGCGTCCTTGATTCAATTGGTATAATGGAATTGGTTCAGTACTTGAGTGAGAAGTATAGTATCAACGTGAATTTTGATGAGGTCGTGCCAGAAAACTTTGGTAATATTATCAGTCTCAGTAAATATGTAGAGAAGAAAACCCTGCGTGAGCAGCGACCTCCTCATTGACAACGAGAAATGCGCAGCCAAGTGCAACCGAATAGCCTAATAAAAGACGATGTCTCTCAGATTGGTTTAAGCACGCTATCGGAATGCTACTCTGCAGCAACCTTCTTTTTGATCACCGCCATGGTCAACCGTGAGATACAAACCAGGTGATCCCGATCATCATAGACCCGGATCTCCCACACCTGCGTCATCTTGCCGAGTCGGATCGGTGTGGCTACTGCAGTGACTAGCCCTTTGCGTACCGGCCGAAGGTGATTGGCATTGATTTCCAGACCAACGCAAGAATGCTTGGAACCATCGATACACAAATAAGCACCAATACTGCCCAGCGTCTCAGCCAGTGCTACGGAGGCCCCGCCATGCAACAACCCCATCGGTTGATGGGTACGGTAATCCACGGGCATGGTCGCCTTGAGATAGTCATCGCCTACCTCAACTATTTTAATCCCTAGATGATCGACTAAGGTGTTATCCGACAGGGCATTGAGGATACTAAGATCAGGTCTCGAATTCCAGATTCCCATATGTCCTCCCTATCTTCCTTCACTGCCATATTGCCTGAATGCCCTGTCCAGAAATGCCGCCACGACCAGATAAGCGAGGAGAAACACCAGTAACTGCAGGACAACCGGCAACCAGGCCAATAGCTTGAGTGTAATAAAGGCCGCAAGTGCGGCGAGACTGCCAGGTAAGAATCTAATGATCATCGACACCATAGTCTAATAAGTTATGCACTTAATTACTTTAATTCAGGAATTGAGATTATACCTGCCACGGATGGTTATTTCAGACTCCCTGATCTCTACTTTCGCAAAACACTCGTTCGAAATAGTTTTGTCAAATCCCTATGGATTCACAACTGCCTTGGATCCTATCGAAAAATAGCCTAGCTATTCGGCCCTTAAGGCCTCTACAGGATCCAGCCGCGCAGCACGGCGGGCGGGCAGGACACCAGCAGCCAGACCGATGGTGATGGCAATGACTTCCGCCAGTACGACATAGGTCAACGGCGTGTGCACCGGAAGGGACGGCATGGCAAGATGAAGCAGATGAGCGATACCGACACCGAGCACCAGACCGCCCAGCCCCCCCAAACCGGCCAGTACGATGGCCTCGCCGAGAAACAGGCCAAGCACCTGCAAGTGTTTCGCACCAAGGGCGCGAAGCAGTCCGATTTCGTTGGTGCGTTCATTGACCGCAATGGTCATGATGGTCACGATGCCGATGGCACCCACCAGCAGCGAGATGCCGCCAAGCGCTCCTACTGCAAAGGTCAAGATGTCCAATACCGAGCCGAGCACATCCAGCATTTGTTGCTGGGTCGTGATGGTAAAGTCCTCCTTGCCATGGCGCGTTTTCAGGATACGTTTGATTCCTGCAACAACCTTGTCCACCGAGATGCCTTGGCGATACATCACATCGATCTCAAGCAGGCTTTCACGATTGAACAGATTCATGGCACGCGCGGCGGGGATATACACCGTATCGTCGAGATCGAATCCCAGCACGGTGCCTTTGGACTCCATGACCCCGATGACCCTGTAGCGGTTGCCGCCAATGGTGATGCGTTTTCCTAACGGATTACGATCACCGAACAATTCCTTTTTCAGCTTACTGCCCAGTACGGCGAAGGCCCGAGGCGCGATGGGATCGTCAGCGGGTAAAAAGCGCCCCGTTTTAACCGCCATGCTGAAGGCCTGCGGCATTTGCGGACCGGCACCGTAGATAGTCGTGCGCCGCCGCCGGTTGCCCGCCTCCACTTCGGCGTTGCCTTGCACGAAGGGCACGACCGCACGCGCATAGGACAGGCGCTTGAGCGCCTCGGCATCCTCGATTGTTAGTGGCCGTTCCGTACCGAACACCCCCATGCTGGTTCCTGCAGTGGTGGCCTTGCCTGGATTAATGGCCACCAGCGTGGTGCCGAACTGGGTGAATTCGGACAATACGAACCGATGCACACCCTCACCGATGGATGTCAGCAGGACCACTGCGGCAATCCCCACCGCGATGCCCAGCGCGGTGAGAAAACTTCGACTGCGGTAGGCGATGAGGGCCGTGCCGGTCAGCTTGAGAAAATCGCCCGTACGCATGTCGGCTTAACGCTTTGACAGGGCCAGCACCGGGTCCATTCCTGCGGCTCGCCGCGCCGGCATCAGACTGAACAAAAGACCGGTGACCAGTGCGACCAGTAGCGCCATGAGGACGGCCCACAGCGGTGCATAGGCGGGCAGCACCGGAAAGGATTTCCGGATGATCAGACTGCCAAGCTGACCCAACAACAAACCCACGCTCGCACCCAATGTCGAAAGCATCAAGGCCTCTGTCAAAATCAGCACGATGAGCTGCCGGGGCGAGGCACCCAGCGCCTTGAGCAGACCGATTTCGGCGGTACGTTGTGAGACGGCGACCAACATGACGTTCATGATCAAGATACCGGCCACCGCCAGACTGATGGCGGCGATGCCACCCACGGCATAAGTCAAGGCCCCGAGTATACGATCGAAGGTGGCCAGTACCGCATCCTGGGTGATGGCCGTAACATCCTTCTTACCCTGATGCCGCGCTTGCAAGGTATCGATGATGAACCGCTTGACCGGGGCGATGGCAGCACGGGATTTGGCCTCCACTAAGATGCGGAACAGCGATGAGGTATTGAACAATTGTTGGGCCGAGGCGATCGGGATCATGATGCTCTCCTGCACATCAACACCGATGGAACGGCCCTGAGAATCCATCACACCGATCACGCGGAAACGTCGGTCGCCGATACGTATCCATTCTCCCAGTGCGCGCTTAGCGCCAAACAGTTCATGGCGTATCTTGCTGCCGATGACGGCCACCGGGGTGGCGCGGTCCAGATCGCTACGGGGCAGAAACTTACCTTGGGATAGTTTCCAGTGGCGAATGGCAAGCAGTTCGTGACTGGACCCGAGGATAACGACGTCTCGTGAACGGCTTTGCCAGCTCACCTCGGCTGAACCGACATTGATCGGTGCGATACGCCGCACGCTGTAACTACGGGTCAGAGCCAGGGCGTCGTTCAGGGTCAGGTCACGCGGAGTCTCACCCATCATGGCGCTGGGATTGATCCCGGCGGTTTCGGAACGGCCGGGAAAGACGATGATCAGATTGGTACCGAGAGAAGCGAACTCACCGATCACATAACGGCGAGCACCTTCGCCTAGAGAGGTGAGGACTATGACTGCAGCAACACCGATGGCCATGGCGATCAACATCAGGGCAGTGCGGGTGGGATAACCCCGCAGCGCAGCCCAGGCATACCAAGCGACATCAGCGCTACGCAGGGTCATGTCGTTCCAGCTGACGATCGATATCCAGCCGTCCATCCATCATACGCAATTGCCGCCGCGCGCGGCGGCCTATTTCAGGATCATGGGTCACCATGATGAGCGTAATGCCCCAGCCATTGAGCCCTTCGAGGATAGCGACCACCTCTTGGCTCGACCTGTGATCCAGGTTGCCGGTCGGCTCGTCCGCCAACAGCACCCTAGGCTCGGTCACGGTCGCACGAGCAATGGCAACCCGCTGGCGCTGGCCGCCGGAGAGCTGATCCGGTTTATGATGGCTGCGATCGCTCAGGTTTAACGAGGCCAGTGCCTGGGCAACGCGCGGTTTGCGCAGCTGTGATGATATACCGGCCAGTATCAGCGGCAACTCTACATTCTCCGCCGCCGTAAGCCGTGGTACTAAATGAAACATCTGGAATACAAAACCGATTTCGCGGTTGCGCATCTTGGCCTGTTGCGTATCGCTAAGCGAGGTGACATCCTGTCCACTCAGTCGGTAGGTACCGGCAGAAGGCCGGTCCAGCAGACCCAGCAGATTGAGCAGGGTCGATTTCCCGGACCCGGATGGGCCCATGATGGAGACATACTCCCCCGAACCGATGAACAGGGTGACATCATCAAGGGCGTGCACCATCTGGTCGCCCACTTGGAAATTGCGATGGATGTGGGTAAGTTCAATCATCGTCCGAGACAGAGCTGTCTCGTACCGCCCTCACCCCATCGCCCACGCCCTCGCGTTCAATGGAGACCACGACCTCTTCGCCTTCCTCGAGACCCTCGAAGACCTCAGTCCAGGCCCAGTTGCTCAAGCCCGTTTTGATCTGGCGTTGTTCGAGAAGCTCCTCCTGCCTGAATACCAGCACCCTGTCGCCCTGCATAATGGCCTCGGTTGGAATACGCAAGCTGTGCTTGCGTTCTTTCAGGATGACCTCGATGTCGGCACTGTAACCAGGCAGCATGTCTTGTGACTCTTCGGGCCTGAGGAAGTCCACCTCGACATCGACCGTACGGGCCTGTTTTTCCATTTCCAGCACATAGGGGGCAACCCGGCGCACCGTAGCATCGAAGGTCTGTTTGGCGAATGCATCCAATGAGATATGGGCCCGCATGCCGACCCGGATCTGCGGTGCGTCTACTTCATCGATGGGTGCCGAGACATAGAGACAGGTGATGTCCACCAAATCGACGGCGGGAGGTGTCGGTATACCCACCGGCGAAGGGGTGACGAATTCGCCTACCTCGCCGTTAACTTCCGCGACAATACCATCGAAGGGCGCTCTTAAACAGGTGCGATCCAACGCTGCCTTGGCGACGTCGAGTTGTGCCTGTTTGACCTCAGTGGTGGCGTGGGCAGCGGTGCAGCCGGCCTGTTTCGCGCGCGCCTCGCTATCGGCATGCTCCACGGCCTCCTCGGCGGCCAGACCTCTATCTTGTAATTTTTGCAGGCGTTGCGCTTCTCGCCTGGCGGTTTGCGCAACCACACAGGCCTGTTTCGCCCTTGATCTCGCCGCCTTTAATTCACTGCCTGCCAGCTCCACCTCCGCCAGGCGATCCGCATTCCACAATTCCATCAGTAGTTGAGCGGTCTTGACCTCATCTCCTTCTTTTACGGGCAGTTTGGCGATTTGCCCACCAATCGATGGCGACAGTCCAGCGCGCCGACAGGCCTTGAGGGTACCGGCACGCGTATTGGCAACGGTGTCTTGAACCTTACCATAGTGCACTTTTTCAGCAATGACCTCGATCGGGCTTTGGCGACCAAACCAGGTGATGAACGCCACCACGATGGTAACAATAGTGAATAATATAATGGCCAGTTTGATGCGCTTTGCAGCCATGGTGATTTCATGCCAACGGTTGTGCCGGTAGGAGGCCGCAATTCATACCATCGGTTCATGTTACGGTATTGATCTCACTAATGCTTCAGTATGCGGCTCAGAAACTGACGCGTTCGCTCGTTTTTCGGTGTAGTAAAAAACTCATCAGGAGGCGCCACCTCCATCACTCGACCTTCGTCCATAAAGACCATAGTATCTGCGATGGTGCGTGCAAAATCCATCTCATGGGTTACCACGACCATGGTCATGCCCTCTTCCGCCAACTCGATCATGACGTCCAAAACCTCTTTGATCATCTCGGGATCCAACGCAGAGGTAGGCTCATCAAACAACATGATACTCGGTTTCATACAGAGACTCCGGGCGATGGCAACCCGCTGCTGCTGACCACCTGAGAGTTGACCCGGGTACTTGTTGGCTTGTTCGGGGATCTTGACTCGGTGTAGATACTGCATCGCTGTCGCTATAGCCTCGGTTTTGCGTCTTTTTTGCACCCAGATCGGGGCTATTGTTAGGTTCTCCAACACCGTCAGATGTGGAAACAGGGC
>JBDLIZ010000263.1:0-7168 GCA_039714615.1 Pseudomonadota bacterium
CATGGAAGCTCATCAAAGTGGTACTGTAATCGGCACGGCCATCGTGAGAGTTCAGAGACTGGTTATTGGTGGCATCGGCAAGGCCTTCCGCCATGGATTGGACCAGTTCCTTAAATTTGCGCGCGCCATTGGCCGCATTTTTGCTGCCCACTTTTTTGCTCCCTTGGGGATGGGTATCTTGTCCTAGGCCCCAGATGAGGTTAGATCGTGCCTGGCCTCTCTTTTTCAAGACCTGGGCTAATCTCCAGCCGTACTCATAGGCCTTCTTTACGTGGTCCTGATGGCTTCCGAATCCGCCTATCCACCATTTAGAGACATTGTTACGCAACACCTTTCCGATCTCCAGGACCAGATATAATTCCCTTTCTTCGGCCAGATCGATGACTTTACCGACATGATCGAAAAAGGCCTCGTTCAAGCGGATTGATTTGGTATTGTTAATGGCGCCTTGGAAAGGCTCGTCACCATTGCGATTTTGCCGCATCCAGGATGAGGCCAGCCAGGTGTGGATCACGGTAAAGCCCTGAGCCTTGCGGGTATCGAGATAACGCTTGGCATCCTTTAAGTTCAAACGATTGTGTAAGCCCCAAGCGTCATCGGCCAGCCAGAAGAAGGGTGTGCCATCCTCTTGGATGATGAAATGTTTGTCGTTGCTGACTTTTAGGGAAGGTAGTGCTGCGGTCGCGATGGGGATCCCAGTCAAAAGCAAAAGGCTGATGGGGACTACAAGTCTTGCTAAGCGATGAAAGGGAGCCTGGCGTGAGTAGTGACTGATGAGTCGCTTAGTATTATCTAAGCCTATTGTGTGGTTATAGTTAAATAACCGCTTTACGCTATGGTGTATAACCGAAACAAACTTTGCAAAACAAATCATAAATCGGTCTCCGGTTTCTGTGTTGCAAACCGAGAAGTCCGATAAGAGGGCAAGAGATGGAATCTCGCGCCGCTGGTTATACTGAGCTAATGCCCGCGGTGGTATGCCATCCGTTTAACGCAAAACACGTGTTAAATTAAACGAGTTTTTGGTAATCCCGCTGTCATAAGGCGTTGTGCCTCTTAGACCGGTGACTTTGCGTTTCCAGCCTTTCGGTCTGGGCTGCCATTATCACTACTCGATAGTTTTGGTTTGGAACGAACTACTGATTCATTAAGAATGGATATTAAGTGACGCCGATATTTTACCTCCTTCGATGTCCATGTCCTGAGTTCGTAATATCGTCCTCATGCCTGTAATCCGCCTTTCTAAAGCGTTTTATAGGGAGGGCATACGCAACATAATTCCAATAAGGTTTAATTACGGGTAACCCGTAGCAAACAGTAGAGTGTTAGTCCGGCAGAAAGCCGACAGGGAGGCGGGCGATCCTTCAGAGTTGACCGCTATGGCCGTTTCATCCTTGGTTTGTCTTTGCAGGAAATTTCGAGAAATAGATTTTAAGGTATGAGAGCATTCCATCTGTAACTGTCCCTATCAATACTACCCCATTGTGTAGTGATTCAGGTAACGTCCCGATGTTAAAATGTTTTAGTGCTTGGGGATGAAATGATTGTATTCGGGGATGAAAGGAGAATTAAAAAACAACGATTTCTAAATATTCAGGTACCTGTTTTATCGTTCTCGTTGTGCTGCAGAAAAGGCAACCAGCCTAGTATCGGTATAGTGCCGTTATTGTTGAGTGTCACTGCACCTCTGGCATCCGTACGGCCCAGCAGGGTGAGGGTTTGGCGTATCTCTTCAGGCGTAGAGGGGGTGGGGACGATACGCAGATTTGTTATGTAACGCCAGACTGGAGTAATGTTTGCTGTACCACTTAGCCGCAGTGTATCTCCGGTGTTTCCCAAGCTAGCCACAGCGGTCTCGCCTTTTTGTGCGAGCTCGATCTGGACATCGCCAAGGGTTAACTCAGCGGGTGAAATGATTTGGGTGTTACGTAAAACTAATTTTCCTTGGGACTGTTCCAGACCTTTTTGGGTTATCCATAAAGAGCCAAGATCCATTTTGAATTCCCCGTCTAAAGTAGTACCGTAGGCGCTGATATAGGGGTTTACAACGTCTACATCTCCGGAAACATGAAGGTCTTCGAAACCAAGGGTGTGTGGACCTAGGATAACGTCGCCCCGGCCCTGCAGGCCGGTTTGGTGAAAACGGGCATCCACCTTGATCCGGCCTAGCAGCAGATAAAGGGGTTGAATGCGCCATTGCAACTCACCGAGCTTTAAGCCTTCCAGTTCGAGATTATTGACATGGCCGTTCCACAGTGTCCCTCCTATTCCACTGATATGCATCTGAGTAGGCAGGTAAGGGGTAGCAAGATGAGCGGGTACGGTATAGACCAAACCGAATAGAAAGGCGACCAAGCCTAGAGTAAACCACTTCAAGACTTTTTTCATGGGCGTTGTAGACTCAGCCGGCTATCGACACGTCCGGGTTTATCGGTCCGGCTGATGGTGGCGCGAACCACCTCTACGCCATACTCAGTATTGAGTGAACCCAGCCACCGCACCAAGATGTCAAAGTTAGCATTCTGTATCCAAAGCCGTACCCCATTGTTGCCTTCGGGCTCGATACGCTGAATGGGTTTACGTATGTTTTGACGTCTAGCGCTGCTATCGACCACGCTCAACAAAGAGCGGTTACCGCTTACCCTCTTTGTTCCAGGTGAGGGCGCTCGCAGTTGTTTCACCTGTTGGCTGGCCTGTTGCATCCAGATCAGCTCCTGTTGTTTTGCTTGGATCCGCTGGGTCATGTTGGCGCGTTGTTTAACAAAGGGTTCTACGGCCAGCAGATACATCAACGCCAAAACGATAAACACTGCAGCCGATGCCAGCGTCAGGCGTTCGCGTGGCTGTAAGGACAACCACCAGCTTTTCATTGGCGGCCCCCTTGTATCGTAAGTCTGGCATCTATCCGCTCTCCAATGGATTGCGCAGATTCGATCTTTGCATCTAGACCGCCGTTATTTATTTGTCGCTTGATCTTTTCCAGAGATTGTAGATCTGTCGACGTGAGAGCTAAATCAAGCCGACCCTGGCGAAAATTCATGGTATCGATCTGCACGTCGGTGCTAGTGTCGATGGCCTGGCCCCCGGCGCTGAGCAGCTGCATGAACCTGTTAGAATGATCCTCTTGTCCGCCTGCCACTAAGGCATTGAGTTTTTGCTCCATCTGTACCCGTGGGTTGACTACCCGCCTGATCTCGGGAAAGGTTTCCTTGAATATCGCCTCGATGCGTTCTTGCAGGGCCTCGTTGTCCCGGTCCAATCGCCAGTAGTCCACTGATATCGAAGTAGCTTGAAAGACTAGCCAGACCCCCAACAGAATCGCGGCAATGCGCCAGGGACGCAGCAGACGGGCGGTCTCACTGCTGATCTCGTATTCTCCTTGCAATAGATTGATGTTGTTTTTTTCGTCAAGGCCGCCAGCCATTAAAGTCGGTGGGCAATCAAAATGCTCTTCGGTCTCTACGGACAGGTCAAGGGGCAAGGGGGTGTGGGCATGCTGGTCGCAACGAAATACTTTGATCAATCCGGGGGCCTCGTCCTGCGCTTCTTCGATGGCAAGCTTAACGATGGTCTGTAGGTTACAGGCATCGGTGCTGAAGCCAGCGAAACCGGCGCTGCGCACAATCGCCCGTTCGTTATCGATCACAATACTCCAATTGGAATCGGATATCGGGATACAGAGTAGTTCGGGAAGGATCGCATGAGGAACCATATTGACCGATTTGAGTTCCTCTAACCACCCATCCATACGGTTGCGGGAGACGACCGCTACGGGTTGGCTTCCATCGGGTTGCCGGGTACCCAGTGCAAAATGCAGTGCCTCTACGTCTTCGGCCAGTTCATCTTCCAGAGCATAGGGAATGGCTCTGAGTAGTTGCTGCTTATTTCGGACCTGAAGGCGGATCTCGGCCAGAACGATATCTTCAGCAGGTGCCAGAACCACCACTCTGCGGGAATTGCTCAGGGTCGCAGCCTCCTGCAGAGACCCTCTAATTTCCTGGCCAATAGGGTCGTGATTTGCGTCGAGTATTTGCCATTCGGCCATTCCTTCTGGTCGTGGCGTTGTCTCAGCGGCCAGCCGGATCAGGAGTGTTTCCATATCGTAATCTCAGTGATGCATAGACGTAGGATCAGGGAGCGACCGGATATTGTACAAAAATATAACCGTTATTGAGTAAATAGGGATTGAGCCGAGGCTGTATTATCGAGGACATGATTTCGACAGGGCTTAAGTATCTCGTTTTGATTTCGCTCTTGCTTCGCTGTCTGCTCCGGGAAGTCTTTGGCTGCGTTGCAGCGTTTGGAGTTTGCCTTTCTGGCCGCGTAGAATCAGACTATCTAGACGGGCGCGGGCATTAACAAGACGGACATCAATGTGCAGCATATAATATTGAGACGAAATTGCCAGACCCTCGGGTTTCAATTTGATATCTTTAAGCGATGCATGGTCGGTAAAATCCTCGATCTTTGCGTAGGGTTTGTCTTGGCGTTGTTCAACCAGTTGCTCGGCCAGACTCAAACTGATCTTGGGTGACAGACTGGCCAAGACCATCGCCGGTGCGGTGTTGATGTTGATAGCGCTATGAAGGGGCAAGGCGCTTAGAAAGGGGGCAATACGCAAATAGGTATCTTGTTCGAACCCCTTGACCAGGCGTAATTCGCTAACACTGACCATATCTCGGTTGCCCGCCATATAGGCCTGTTCCAAGCCCAGATAATAGTTGTCTTCGGCGCCATTTGGAGGGGTAGCGTCGATATCTTTATCTATCCAGTCGACGACGGCCTGGGCCAGCTCCTTAGGTAATTCCAATAGCTCCAATAGGCGTTCAAACAGGGCTATCGCCTGGGGGTCCACAGTGTTTTTATCGACCAGGTTATTGATATTGAACCGACCTTGCATGTCCTCGATATAACCATTCATTTGACCGCCGGGCAGGTCGAGGGGAGGAAGTTTTTGCGCCCATATGTCCTGTAGATTATCGGTATCGTTGTCTTCCAAGTCGCGCGCCAGGATGGCCTTGCTCCAGGCCTCGGCGCCTTGGGCGTAAAGCCATGCCTGATCGCCGCTGATGACATTGGCGGTGCGCCGGATGTCCAGCTGCTGGTGGGTGCTCAGAGTGACCGCGGCGGTAGATGCCAGCGCGACCACCAACAGTGCGGTGATCAGTGCCACGCCTTTGTTATGGGTCGGGTTTGTCATCGGGTCAAGGCGATCAGTCGGCGGATCTTGCCCCAGGGTTCGGCGGTAAGCTGCAGCTCCACGGCCAGCGGAAGGTTTTCTGTTTCCGAGATCTGCTCCTCCAGTGGCCAGCGCTCATGCCATTTACCCTCTTTGTCCAGGACCCTGATCTTGAGTTCTTCCACCTCGTTCAGCAGCTGTGTTTGTTGAAGCTGGTCGAGATCTATGCCGTCGAGTTGAGACCATGTTGTTCGCATCAGTGTGCCATCGTCGACATCATAGGCGACTCGTTGTAATTGACTGCGGGTAAGGCCCGCAGGATTGCGCCATCCCGAATGGGTCAGGCTGATCTGCGGATGGTCGCCTAGGATCAGTGGGGCGTGTTGATCACCGAATTTGTCTCTTATTCCTCGATCAACCAGCTGCTCGATATCGCGCTGAATATATCGCAGACTCAATTGCAGGGTTTTAAGCTGGTCGGCCTGAGTAGTGATATGTGATTGAGCCGTCAGTACGGAATTCAGGCCGCCATAGGCCATTACCCCCAATATCGCGAATACTGCCGTAGCGATCAGCAGTTCAATGAGGGTGAAACCCTGGTGTCCGCATTGCAGGGCAGATTTCAAGGACCACTCTCTTTCTGTTGGCCGCTGTAGCGAGTGAAAAAACCGGTGAGGACGGTGAGGGCAGGGACTTCCTTGCGTTGTTCCTTGCGCACCTTGATTTCTACCCTGCGCAAATCCTGGTCGGGGGTTTTTTGAACCTCCATGGTCCAGAACCATTCTCGCCCCCCCATTTGTTCATCGCCAGAGGATCGTCTGATTGCTGGAAAGCTGTCATTAACCTGCAGTTCCGCCATTTGATTCATGGCCACCCAATGGGCAAAGGTCTTGTCTCTCAGATGGGTGAGATTAGCGGAGCTTACTACGGTCGATTGGATTATGGCGGCTAGGGCGAAGGCGATTACCGAGGTGGCTACCAGCACTTCCAGCAGGGTAAAACCCAGTGCCCGACGGGGGGGGGTAAGCATGTTCAGCCGTCCCGTCGCTTCATGGTCAGGTTTCCCAAGATGTTACTGATCAGCTCCATATCAGTATCCTGCCCATTACCTAATCGGATCTCGAACGGTGTGGTCTCCCCACTGGAGAGGATAAACACCTGCGGTTGGGACTTGGTCTCCGATTCGGGCACGAATAGCTCAGGAAGCTTTACCTTGAGTCCTTCCAAGTAGAGCGTAATGACAATATCCTCGGGAAGTTCGCGGGTCCGTAATTGAGCATCGTTCGTTATCCGCTGCCATTGCTCGCCATCGAGGCGGTAGAAGCTATAGCCATGTCTCCAGAAATACAAGGCGAATTCCTCCGCATTAAACAAGGCGCTTTCCTGGGCGAGTTCCATCAAGGTAGCCAGTTGCTCGGTCAGTCTGCGTTCCCTCTCGGCTTGGTTGTCGCCGATGGATAGTACCGTCATAGTAACGATGATGCTGATGATGACCAGGGTGACGAGAAGCTCGAAAAGGGTGAAGCCGGTTGCACATCGCGCGCTCGCGGAACTGTGATACAAAGTCGGCACCTTGGCTATATTTCCGCTATTCGAGCTCCCAATTGGTAATGTCGGCATTGCTTTCCTCGCCACCGTTTTGCGCATCCGCACCCAATGAATAGATGTCGATGGCGCTATTCTCTCCGGGGCTGAGATATTGGTACTCGTTGCCCCAGGGATCCTTGGGTAATCGGTCGACGTAACCCCCTTCCTTCCAGTTGGGCGGCTCGGGTGGAATGGAGGGTTCTTCCTTCAGGGCTTCAAGCCCCTGTTCAGTGCTCGGGTAAGTGAAGTTGTCCAGCCGGTACAGATTCAATGCGCTTTCCAAGGCGCGGATATCTTGTTTTGCCTTGACGATGCGCGCCTGATCGGGCCGGTCCATGATGCGGGGGATCACGATCGCGGCAAGAATCGAGAGTATGACCACGACCACCATGACCTCGATAA
>JBDLIZ010000264.1:0-7164 GCA_039714615.1 Pseudomonadota bacterium
TCCAATGATGGCCAGCCCGTAGAGGCCAACATCGGGCGTTTCGGTCCCTATGTTAAATACGGAAAAAAATACGTATCAATCAAGGACGAGGACCCCCATACCATCACCCTAGATCAGGCCCTTGAGCTGATCAAGGTAAAACAGGCCGCCGATGCCAATCGAGTCGTACAACAATTTGCCAAAAATGACATCCAGGTCTTAAACGGCCGCTACGGCCCCTACATCACCAATGGAAAGAAGAATGCCCGGATTCCCAAGGACTCAGACCCCGCAACCCTGACCCTGGAAGAGTGCGAGCAACTGCTCGCCAAGGCTCCAAACCGCAAAACCCGTCGCCGAGCGGCACCGAAGAAGAAGCGCCGTACGAGCAATTAGTCGCAATACAACATACCATTGCTCGCGGTGAGTTCTAATGCAATCGACAAGGCCGCCAGGATCATACGCCAAGGCGGGGTGATTGCTTATCCCACAGAAGCCGTATTCGGTCTGGGTTGCGATCCCAAGAATGGCACTGCGGTACGACGAGTGCTGACTCTAAAACAGCGCCCGATAAAGAAAGGACTCGTCTTAATTGCTGCCGAGTTTAGTCAATTTGAACCGTTTATCGCCCCCTTGAGCGAAGAGATACGTGAAAAATTATTGCGCAGTTGGCCGGGGCCCATCACCTGGTTGGTTCCTGCCCGCAGAGAAACCTCGAGTTTGATCTGTGGTCAATACCGGACCCTGGCCATTAGGGTCACTGCCCACCCTGCCGCCAGCGAATTGTGTCGGCAAGCACACACCGCTATCATTTCCACCAGCGCCAATCTTGCGGGGCAACCACCTTGCCACACCGCTGATCGAGTTAAATCAGTATTTGGTACCAGTATCGATTTCATCCTTGACGCCCCTTTGGGCCAGTCCCGCACCCCGACTGAAATACGAGATGCGATTTCAGGTGAAATCATCCGTCATGGGAATAACTCTGGTTAAGGAACATGGACAACTCTGCCACCGAAGACATCAGTCAATATCTGCTCGGCCTGCAAGAAACGATCTGCGCCGCACTCGAGGAAGAAGACGGCAGCGGCCAATTCCATGAAGATGCCTGGCAACGACCACAAGGCGGTGGTGGACGAACGCGGGTATTGCGCAACGGTGCGGTCTTTGAGCAGGCGGGTATCAATTTCTCGCGAGTACAAGGTGATGGATTACCCACATCCGCTACGGCAAACCGGCCTGAATTGGCAGGTCGTCAATTCGAAGCGATGGGCGTCTCCTTAGTTATTCATCCGAAAAACCCCTATGTTCCCACCTCACACGCCAATATACGCTACTTTGCAGCCTATAAACCGGGAGCACAGACGATCTGGTGGTTCGGCGGAGGATTCGACCTCACGCCATATTATGGGTTTGAACAAGATGCGATTCACTGGCATGAGACTGCCAAACTCGCCTGTAAGCCGTTCGGGGAAGAGATCTATGCACGCTATAAGAAATGGTGTGATGAATATTTCTATCTGCAACATCGCCAGGAACCACGCGGCATCGGCGGACTGTTTTTTGACGATCTGAATGAATGGGATTTCGAGTGCTGCTTCGATTTTGTCCGCAGTGTCGGCGATCACTATCTAGCCGCCTATCGGCCTATCGTTCAACGCCGAAAACAAATGCCATATGGTGAAAGGGAAAGGCAGTTCCAACTCTATCGAAGAGGCCGCTACGTGGAGTTCAATCTCATCTATGACCGCGGCACATTATTCGGCCTTCAATCCGGCGGACGCACCGAGTCGATACTCATGTCCTTGCCACCAATGGTCCGATGGGAGTACAACTGGACACCACAACCCGGTAGTCAAGAGGAACACCTCTACCAACAATTTTTACGGCCACGCGATTGGGTGTAGGGTATTCAATAACTAAGCGCTGAAAAACCGGTGCCCCAAACTCGCTGTTGAAGGCACCGATCGAACGGGGTAGTTTACTTCTTACCCCCGCATTTACCTTCACCGCATTTGCCTTCTTTCTTCTTGCCTTCCACCTTGCCTTCACCGCACTTTCCTTCTTTCATCTTGCCTTCACCGCACTTGCCTTCGCCCGTCTTTTCACCCTTCTTTTCGCCGCCGCACTTGCCTTCGCCGCACTTGCCCTCTTTACCGGCAACGACCATGTAACCACTGGACAGCTTGGTCAGGCCAAAGGGATTCTCATCGGCATTAGCTGCTGGAATAGACAGTAACGAAGCCGCCATAGCCGCACCAAGGGCCGCTGCAAGAGGTTTCATGGTCATTTTCTTATTCATTACAGTATCTCCTAACTCTAGAATTCAAGTAGTGACCCCCAATGGTCACAACAATTAATACGGAGAGAGAACCAAGTTGGATGCGGTTACAGCATCTTTCTTCAATTAGATTCGTGGAGACGGGTCATTTCAACCCCTGCTTGATCGCGGCAATCAATTCCTGCTCGAGTTCCCGAAATACCGGTTCCGAAGCACTGCCCTTGGCAATCGCTGTAGGTCTGGCAAACAACACGGTCGTCGTCCCAGCCTTGTGAATCAGGGTCAAGGTCAGTGGACACAGTGACAGCATCGATGGGTCCTTGTTGCTGATCTGGTTGGTGTACCAGATATTACAGACCACCATGCTGCGGATGCCTTCCAAGCCATTGCGGTTATAGTCTTCTCCCCAAGGCTCGGCAAACCTCGCCATGTTACGCCCCATATTAGCCTCAAACACCACGAAAAAGCGATTTTCCTCCAAGGCACTGGATACCGAGCTGTAGACCTCATCCAAAGGGTCTTGGACCGAAGCCTTGAACACGGCATCTTGCGCCTTAACCAACGGACTGAACACAATAAGAAAACCAATCAGAGCAAACCTTCTCATTTAGACCTCCACAACGTATCTCGTATAAGAATTAATTATCCGGTATGCTTCGTTATAAAGTCATTTCACTAGCAGTAAAAAAAGCATCGGCTACTAGCACATTCAAATAGAGCTTATTGAACTCCGCTTGTCTACAATAATACCTTTAATCTTGAATTGACTGACTCAAATGAAGGATTTCCAAGGCCATTTTCCCCACACCCGCCCGCGACGTATGCGCAGGGACGACTTTTCACGGCGGCTCATGCGTGAGCATACCTTGTCCGCGGATGATCTGATCTACCCCGTGTTCATCATCGAAGGCCAGGGGCTGCGACAGCCCGTGCCCTCCATGCCGGGCATAGAGCGACTCAGCCTAGATCTATTGTATGAGCAAACCCACGAGTTGCTGGAACTCGGTATCCCGGCGATCGCCTTATTTCCGGTTATCTCCACAGCGAAAAAGTCTGAAGATGCCCGCGAGGCCTACAACCCAAAGGGACTTGCACAGCAGGCGGTGCGTGGCTTGAAGCGACATTGTCCGCAACTCGGCGTGATCACCGATGTGGCCTTAGACCCCTTCACCAGTCATGGACAGGACGGCCTGATCGATGATTCGGGCTATGTTGTCAATGACCCTACAGTCGAAGTGCTGGTCAAACAGGCCCTGTCTCACGCCGATGCCGGTGCCGATATCGTCGCCCCCTCGGATATGATGGATGGGCGCATAGGCGCAATACGTACAGCCCTGGAGGAGTCCGGTTACCAGAATACACGGATCCTGGCCTATTCCGCAAAATACGCCTCCAGCTTTTACGGACCCTTTCGTGATGCGGTCGGTTCCACGGCCAGCCTGGGGGGCGGGAATAAATACAGCTATCAGATGGATCCCGCCAATACCGACGAGGCACTCAATGAGGTGGCCCTGGACCTGCAAGAGGGCGCAGACATGGTGATGGTCAAACCTGGCCTGCCTTATCTCGATATCGTGCGCCGAGTTAAGGACACATTTAAGGCCCCAACCTTCGTTTACCAGGTCAGCGGCGAATACGCCATGCTCAAGGCCGCCGCACAACAGGGCTGGTTGGAGGAACGAAACTGCGTACTGGAGGCATTGACCTCGATCAAACGCGCCGGTGCAGATGGCATACTCACCTATTACGCCAAGCAAGCGGCAAAATGGCTGCAAGACAACTAGCCCATCCCTCGATTCTTTGCCTTATCTCAAATACCGACCAATGGACCGTTACGCCGTAATCGGAAATCCTGTCGCCCACAGCCAATCCCCGCGTATACACACGATGTTTGCCCGGCAAACGAGCCAAGAGCTGAGCTACGAGGCGATCCTCGCGCCGCCGGATGGCTTCGCGCGAGTCGTCGATGATTTCCGGCAAGCAGGTGGCAAGGGACTGAACGTCACCCTGCCGTTCAAGCTTGATGCCCGGAATTATGTCGATGAGTGCAGCCAACGGGCCGGTCGTGCGGGTGCCGTCAATACGATTTCATTCCTGGCAGACGGAACCACCCAGGGCGATAACACCGACGGCCTAGGTCTGCTGACAGACCTAACCCAGAATAACGATATTGTCATCACGGCACGAGATGTCCTGGTCCTTGGCGCGGGAGGTGCGGTCAGGGGAGTTCTGGGGCCCTTGATTGAAGCCGAACCTGCTCGTTTAATGATCGCCAATCGAACCGTATCTCGGGCTATTCATCTGCAACAGGATTTCGCCGATCTGAGCGATATCGAGGCCTGCGGCTTTGCTGACCTGCAAAACCAGCGATTCGATCTCATCATCAATGGCACCTCCGCCGGCATCAAGGGACAGATGCCGCCCATACCGGAAACCGTGCTGCGACCTGGTGGATGTTGTTACGATATGTTTTATGCCAGACAACCCACCCCTTTCGTGCAATGGGGTTACCAGCACGATGCGGCAAAATCACTGGATGGTATCGGCATGCTGGTGGAACAGGCGGCGGAATCCTTTCTGCTGTGGCGCGGTGTGCGGCCCAAGACACAACCGGTCATAGAGGGTTTAAGGGCAACCAAATAAGCGGACCTTTTGACCTAAGGAATGCGAACGAAATAACTTCCCCACCTGGCTTGCCTCATCGTCCGTCTTCGGCGTTGCGACAACAGTTACAAAGCCTAGGCTATGCGCCTATTGTCGCGCCTTGAATACGAACGATCATGCGGCGCCAGTTAGGGAAGTGTGTCGTTCGCATTCCTTAGGGGCACAAGTGTTTCTCAACCTTCACTGTGCTGGTTTTTAAGTTTCACATAGTGCACTGCGGAGTATTCCAAGTATTTCAGCTCCTTATCTGTTAGGGGCCTGGCTCGTTTGGCCGGCCGCCCTACCCACAAAAAACCGCCTTCCAGCACCTTTCCGGGCGTCACCAAGCTGCCCGCCCCGAGCATCGCCTTATCATGCAAGACCGCCCCGTCCAGGATCACTGAACCGATGCCAATCAAGCAATAATGTCCCACGGTACAGGCATGCAATGACACATTGTGACCCACCGTCACGCCATCACCGATGAGTAAAGGCAGACCGCCCGGTTTGTATTCACTGTCGTGAGTAACGTGCAAAACGCAGCCGTCCTGGATATTCGAACGCGCTCCAATCTCAATTCGCTGGATGTCTCCACGTACTACACACATGGGCCAAATGGAGGCATGCTCGGCGATGCCTACATCGCCGATCACCAGCGCAGTCGGATCGACATAAGCGCTTGCATGAATAGAGGGAGTCAATCCTTGGTAGCTGCGCACGGTCATTGGTCGGTAGCCTTTATGTTTATGGTCAGATTTTTTGAATATTTTCTAGGGCCTGTTAAATCTTCGTGGAGTGTCCACAGTAACGTCCCTTCCCCACTATTTTTCCCGTCTATGGTATAGGGCAAATAGACAGGATTATCAAGCCAAACACTCAAATCACGTTTTTCAATCCCAATGGAATGCTGACGATTTTTTCCGTCCCCCCTTCATGTCAAGCCCTGACTAGTGCAGAATGCGCTGACATGGACCTCAAGGCATTAGACATCCTCAACAACGTCTTTGGCTACCAAGACTTTCGCCCCCATCAGGATGAGATCATCGAACACGTCCTACGCGGGGGGGATGCCCTGGTGCTGATGCCCACCGGTGGAGGTAAATCATTGTGTTATCAGATACCGGCAATGTTACGTACCGGCATCGGGGTGGTGATCTCGCCCTTGATCGCCTTGATGCAAGATCAAGTCGATGGCCTTCGTCAACTCGGTGTCAATGCCGCCTTTCTCAATTCCACCCTCAGCTTCTCTGAAGCCCGTGACATCGAGCAGCAATTGCATCGTAATGAACTCGATCTGTTGTATGTAGCCCCCGAGAGACTGATGATGCCACGCATGTTGGGGCTGCTTGATCACTGTGACTTGGCGTTGTTCGCGATAGACGAGGCCCATTGTGTCTCCCAATGGGGACACGATTTTCGCCCAGAGTATCTGCAGCTCTCGGTACTGCATGAACGCTTCCCTCAAATCCCGCGTATCGCGCTCACTGCCACGGCAGACGAACCAACCCGCCACGACATCATCGAGCGGCTGCAACTGCAACAGGCGCACCGATACATCACGGGTTTCGATCGACCCAATATCCGCTACCGTATCATCCACAAACACAAACCGTTGGAGCAGCTCCTGAGCTTTATCGAAAACGAGCATCGAGGTAAATCCGGGATCGTCTATTGCCTATCACGAAAAAAGGTGGAGACAACGGCCGAACGGCTACGCGAAAAAGGTTTAAATGCCCTGCCCTACCATGCCGGACTGAGCAAAGCGATGCGCCAGCAGCATCAAACGCGATTCCTCGCCGAGGAGGACCTCATCATGGTAGCCACCATTGCCTTCGGGATGGGTATAGACAAGCCCGATGTGCGCTTCGTCGCCCACCTCGATCTGCCGAAAAGCGTGGAGGCCTATTATCAGGAGACCGGACGCGCGGGACGCGACGGTTTGAGTGCCGATGCCTGGATGACCTACGGTCTGCAAGACGTCATCGCCTTGAGACAATTGCTGGAATCCTCCGAAGCGGATGAGAAGCATAAACGCATAGAGCGCCACAAACTCGAAGCTATGCTCGGATTGTGCGAGATCACTAGCTGTCGGCGGCAGGGATTGCTGGGCTATTTTTGCGAGAATATGCCCACCCCTTGCGGAAACTGTGATACCTGTCTGCAACCCCCTGAAACCTGGGATGGCACTGTCGCTGCCCAGAAAGCCCTATCCTGCGTCTACCGCACCGGCCAGCGCTTCGGGGTAAATTATGTCATCGATG
>JBDLIZ010000265.1:0-7152 GCA_039714615.1 Pseudomonadota bacterium
GCGACAGCATAATTAGGATGCATAAGCGTACTTCAGTTGTCTTAAGGCTAGAGCCTTTCGACCAACTCCACGTCCCAAGGACGTGGTTTAATCTTTAATGAAACAATCTGAGAACCGACGGGCGGTTCAGTTGTGGGAGGATGGTTGGGATTGGCTTGGGTCATGTGTCATCTCAGGGGTTTTGTTGGAGATGACTACAACAGTGTGCTGTGCGTTAAAAGAGCCGTCAATCAAACGCACAACTATTTTCAGGCAAGAGCTTACTGACGCTCTCTTTTCCTGAGTTCCCGATAGTATGCCGATCTCAGATCATCGACATCCAGGTAAGAACCACGAACTTGGAGAGTGTTACATGCGTGAGTTATGGTGCGGCCCCCCTTTTCTCCCCGCACCCGTTCCACATCCGCTATAAGCGAACTTCGGTCCTTCTCTCGCCCCCTCCCAGTCTTCGTCTCATGGAACCCTGGGAAGAACTTCAGGGCGAGTTTCGGGGCCAAGATATTGTTGGATTCCGGCCAATCGATCTCACCGTCCTCATCCCACACCAAAGCATTGAAATGCTCGTACACCGTGAACATGCACTTCGTCTTGACCTCTACGGCCTCATCAGCGCGATGCTTGCGCATTAGTATCTTTGGGAACTTGTTAGCCATCGATCACCTCCACCGCAGTACGCAAATGATCAGGGGCCAGGTGAGCATAACGTTCGGTCATCTGCACAGAGGCATGACCCATGAGCTTCTGAACTGTGTAGAGATCCACCCCTTTCATCACCAATTGGCTGGCGAAGTCATGGCGCATGTCGTGGACCCTGAACTCGTCGATACCGGCCTGGTCCATCAGCCGACCCCAGCTTCCGTGAATCTGCTTCATCCGGTTGCCGTTCTTGCCGGGGAACACATAGGCCGCAGGGTCAGGAGAGCGTAGCCCCCGCCATTCCTGCAGGATGGCTTTGGCTGTGTGATTAAGCGGGATATGGCGTACCTTCCCGATCTTGGTCGTCACCCCCCTCACGGTAATCCGATCATGCACGAAGCTGATATCACCCCACTGCAGCTTCAGCATCTCGCCCCGGCGCATGCCAGTGTTCAGGGCCAGGATCACCCAGGGCCGGAGGTAGTCTCTGCGCTGCTCCAATGCCGCCAGGAGGCGCTTACGTTCCACCGGTGTGAGATACCTCACCCGAGCATCATCGCTTTCCTTTAAGGCCCTGACACCAGCTATCGGGTACTTATCCAGCACCTGCGTCCTGACGGCGTGACGCAGCATCGTGCGCAATGTTCCGAAGTCACGATTGAGGGTAGATCTCTTGATACCCTTCTTGAGCCGGTCGCGCCGAGTGCGTTCGATATCCAGCATGGTCAGACTGGCCATATCGCGATCCAGCAGATGCCCCCAGGCGTTGATCAGTCTTTTGTATGTCTGCTCACCCGTGACTCGGTGGTCCAACACCAGGGGCTTGTAAACATCATTCAGATAGGTCGATCCGATACGGTCGGCGTCACTGAGGTCTTTCGCTCTTTCGGCAACCCTCTCAGCATGAGGGTCTTCCCCACCTCGGATCTTGCCGATGAGACGCTGGGCCTCCTTGCGAGCTGCAAGCGCATTCCATTTGGCAGCATCGCCAATTCGGAAGTTGCGCCGAGTCCCTTCGTGATTGCGATAGGAGAGGTAGAAGACGGTCTTTCGACCTATGCGGGCCTGAAATCCAGCCAGGTCGGTGTCGTAAACAGTAAGGGGGTTACTGCTTGAAGCGGGGAGGGCGGAAAGGAGCTTCCCGGTGATGCGGTTTTTCATGGCTCAAAGTAGGGGGTCAAAACTGTGTTCCAACAGCGTTTTGAGCCATGTTCCACTATGTGTTCCAAGCGGGGATGACTCTTGTTGACCCATTATGACCCGATAATGCCCCCCATGCAAGCATGAAGTCTATACCAATTCCGTATAAGACTCAGTCTGTTATGCTGGTTTTAGACCGCTTTTGTACCGCTTATGTCCGCTTCGGTTGAATAGCCCCGGATCGCTGTCTCAGCGCCTCATACAAACAGATGCCGGCGGCTACCGAGACATTGAGGCTTTCTACCCTACCCGCCATGGGTAGATAGCTAAGATAATCACAATGCTCTCGGGTCAGGCGCCTCATACCCTTGCCCTCGGCCCCCAGTACCAGTGCCAGCGGTGTAGTAAGGTCGAGTTCGTAGAGACAGGTGCCGGCACGTTCATCGGTACCACAGATCCAGAGACCTTGTGATTGGAGCACGCGCAAGGTACGCGCCAGATTGCTCACGATAACGAATGGCAGCCGTTCGGCCGCACCGCAGGCAATCTTACGCACCACCGGGGTTATCGGGGCGGCGCGATCAGCGGGGGCGATGACGGCATGCACGCCGGCGGCCTCTGCGGTGCGTAGGCAAGCGCCCAGATTATGTGGATCGGTGACCCCATCCAGCACCAGCAACAAGGCGGGAACATCGATGCCATCCAATATCTTCAACAGATCGTTCTCGGCCAAGGCAGGCCCCAAACGGTAACGCGCCACCACACCTTGGTGCCCCGCTTCACCAACCAGCCGTTGCAGGGTCTTACTTTGCACGGCCTGCACCTTGAGCCCCATCTGCTGCGCGGCGTCCACGATAGCACGCATGCGGGCATCCTGACGCCGCTGGTCAATCCATAGTTCAAGTACATTACCGGGACTAGCGCGAAGGGTACCGAGCACGGCGTGAATGCCGTAGATCAGCTGATTGCGGGACATCGGATTGGGAGCTGGATCATCAATTTTAGGAATACAAGTAACTCATCTTTTTCGCTCTCGCCTTTTTCTGAGATAGCCCCGGCGCGGTGATTTATCCGGCGGCCAATCGGCGAGATTCAGATCGATCTTGCGCTCATCCAGATCCACTCGGCTCACCACCACCTTGAGCATGTCTCCGAGACGATAGACGCGGCCGGTGCGTTTACCGGTGAGACGGTGTCCGACCGGATCGAAATGAAAGTAATCCTTTTCCAGCGAGGTGATATGGATCAATCCGTCCACATAGACCTCGCTCAATTCCACGAACAGTCCAAACGAGGTCACCGCACTAATCACGCCCTCGAATTCCTTGCCGAGGTGATCCTGCATATACTCGCACTTGAGCCACAGAACGGCGCCACGGGTGGCCTCATCGGCGCGGCGTTCAGTCATGGAACAATGTTCGCCCATGGACATCATGGTGCTGTTGCTGTAGTCGAAGTTGGCTGTCTTACCCCCGTTCAGGACATGACGAATGGCGCGATGCACCAGCAGATCCGGATAACGCCGGATGGGCGAGGTAAAATGTGTATATTTGTCATGGGCCAAACCGAAATGGCCCGTATTCTGCGGAGAGTACACCGCCTGGGACAGGGATCGTAATAACACGGTCTGGATGAGATGGGCATCCGGGCGCTCACCGATGGACGCCACGAGCCTGGCATAATCCTTCGGCGTAGGCCGGTCCCCCCCCCCTAGACTCAACGCGAACTCGGCCAGAAATTCCCTCAATTCCTGTAACCTGTCCTCGGCCGGACCATCATGAATACGATACAGCCCCGGCATTCTCGACTTTTTGATGAAACGCGCCGCACACACGTTGGCAGCGATCATGCATTCTTCAATGAGCCGGTGGGCATCGTTACGCTGGGTTGGCAAAATCTTTTCTATTTTTTTATCCGGACCGAAAACAATGCGCGTCTCGGTGGTGTCGAAGTCGATGGCCCCGCGCCTTATCCGTTGTTTATGCAGCGCCTTGTAAAGGGTATAGAGGTCCTTGAGATGAGGCACCAGATGCTTATATTTATGGCGCATCAACTTGTCTTTGTCCACCACCATGGCCGCCACTTCATCATAGGTCAGCCGCGCCTTGGAACGCATCAGGGCCGGATAGAATTCATAGGCCTTGAGCCGCCCGCGAGCCCCGATATGCATGTCGCATACCATGCACAACCTGTCCACTTCGGGATTGAGCGAGCAAAGACCGTTGGACAGAATCTCCGGCAGCATGGGGATGACCCGGCCGGGAAAATAGACCGAGGTACCTCGCGTGTAGGCCTCGCGATCCAGTGCCGTGTCGGGTTTCACATAGGCCGACACATCGGCGATCGCTACCATCAACCGCCAGTCCTTGCCACGACGCTCACAATACACGGCATCATCGAAATCCCTGGCATCCTCGCCATCGATGGTCACCAATGGGATGTCACGCAAATCAACGCGGTCCCGCTTGGCCTTTTTACTCACCTCACTGGGGAGACGGCTCACCTCCAAGCTCACCTCATCGGGCCACTGATGAGGAAGTTCATGGGCGCGCAGGGCGATATCGATCTCCATGCCGGGAGCCATCCGATCACCCAATACCTCCACGATCTTACCGATAGGCTGACTGTGGGCACTAGGCTGCTTCATAATCGCAGCAATAACGATCTGCTCGGGATGGGTTTTGCCGATATGTTCAGGGGGAATAAGAATATCCTGATGGATCCTCTTATTATCAGGCACCACGAAGCCCAGCCCCCTTTCAGTAAAAAACCTCCCCACCACTTGTTCATTATTACGCTCCAGCACCTCCACCAACGCCCCCTCACGCCGGCCGCGACGATCCACGCCGATGACCCGTGCCAAGGCACGATCACCATGCAACAGCGAGCGCATCTGCCGGGCGGATAGGAACAGGTCCTCCCCACCCTCATCAGGCACCAGAAAACCAAAACCATCGGCATGTCCTACCACTCGGCCTCGGATCAAGTCCTGCGGATCGGCGCTCAGATATCCACCGCGGCGATTGCGCACGATCTGACCATCACGCCCCATGGCCCTCAACCGCCTGCGCAGGGATTCCAGATCCACGTCCTGCTCCACCTTGAGCAGTTCGGCGAGTTCATCAAAAACCAGCGGTCTCTGCTCCTCCAGCATGATCTGCAATATCAGCTCGCGGCTGGGGATGGGCCGCTCATAACGGCGGGCCTCACGTTGGGCATAGGGATCGGCAGGTCTTCTCTTCATAACTTCTCACGACTAGGGGTTCTAACTGCTTGGATGGGGCATCTGACACGTATTTTAATCAGGCAAGGCGTCCTGTTGGGCACTAACGCAACGACCGGTCCTCTGGGTGAAATCAATGCAATGGCTCCGGTTCATTGACGATCTGCAATTGACAACCATGCCATTGACAGGTAAATTGCGCCCTTCCCATCATACCACGCCCGATGCCGAGGTGGCGGAATTGGTAGACGCGCTAGCTTCAGGTGCTAGTGGGGGCAACCCCGTGGAGGTTCAAGTCCTCTCCTCGGCACCAAATCGCAAGACTATCACAGACGACCTAAAACCATGAAAAGGACTGTATATACAGTGCTTTTTTTGTATTTTAAATTTCATTCCGTTGTCTCCCATTGTCTCTGAATGTCGCTTTTGTGGAACGTGAGTGGAACGCAGATCGATGGTTTTCTTTTCCAAAGTTCGCACCTTCACTGTTCATGATTTACTCGCATAGATCTCGTTAACCGATGAAGAATGCGTGCGCATCCGTCCTTGCAAAGACTGTCGAACGAACAACACGGAAGCGCTTTCATTTGACTCGACGAGTTGCCGAATCTGACCAGTTACATCGTCTATTTTATTCAAGCTGGAGACAGCATCCAACACCCGGTCATAAGCCTCCACAACATCGGCACTGGTCACCTCGTAACCCCATCCCTGACTCAACCAGCGAAGCGCGGCCATCCCGGAACCGAGGGCAAATGCCGTTTCCGTATCGAGGTAATCCCTTGCCGCTCTCGTCAGCGTTTTCGGATCACAGTGGCTCCGGTTGGCGAGCTCCAGTGCCAGATCAAAAAGTTTGATCTCCTTGGCCGTGGCAAACCACTTACCCTCTTGTCCCGGCGTCGTGGCAATCAGGTCGGCCAGAATCTGTGACTTGTCCTTCATAGGGTAGCGCTTTGCGACCGCCGACCAAGAGGGAAACAATAATGAAAACTCCGTCGATCAGCGGCGGCCAGACGGCCCTTCCCTAGGGCAGTTCGGGAGATAGGCATTAACTAGCCTCTCACGATTGCCAGATCACACCGTATCGGCATCAATTTGGGGAATAAGGTGGCGTTCCCAAGGGGATTCGACCTTATCCCCCAGTTACGGGCAACTTCAGAGAATGCTTTCATTGCTTAACATATCGCATTGTATTTCTTGGCATCGTTGTACAATCGCCTTGGGGGTAAATCGAACACAAACAGATTCAGAGTCGTGCCCCCTTTCAATACCATGCGGTCCTTGAGAAATGGGTGACTGCGAAACGCATTCAGCAATTCGATCAGACAGATCACCTTGTCCAGGGTTTCCAGTGGAAATCCGGTCGCCGCCGCTTCGGCCTGGAGATCTTGAAGCGAGAGGTTCACCCGACCTCCTCCCACGTGTACTCGAGGACAGCTGGCGGCACCACGAGGTTCCAGGATGGAACCAGCTTGCCGGCCGCACGGCGGCTGCGTTCCAGATAACACGGCTGTTTGGGTACGTGCTTGCGCAAGCGCGCCAACTGGGACTCCTCCACCATCAGTGCATCACGGTGTTGTTCGAGAAAGAATCCAACCTTTGCCACTGCGGTGGCACTGCGCAACTTCAACGTATAGTCGATCACCTGCTCCCGGTCGAAATACTCCACGAACTCGAGAGATCGCCAAACCTCCTCCCAGCCACCACCCAGATTAGGGCGCACCAGCACATCGACCAGGGTGCGCTCCAGGCTGGTCACACGAACCTCCCCTCCGGCATGGCGCTGAGTCATGACCCCGAATAATTCGGCCTGTTGCGCCAGCAGTGCCTTATGCCGGGCACTTGTCAATTCGTGCCGTTACCCCTAATAAACTCTGGGGTTTCAGCAAGAATTGTCCGCTATGGAAGTGTGAGCTGAAGTGTGGGCTTCGGAATCACTCTACTTCGGCGAGCAAATTCCTTTCGATGCCATTCTGAAAAAGATCCAGAAGCAGTTAGGCGAATCATAGGTTGGCAGCATGAGGCTTTTGCCTGTGACAGGGGCCATATAAAAAGGCTATGTCACCGTTAACTGTTGAATTTCTGTCGAGCGCCTTCGTCTAAATCTATAGAGATAAAGATGGAGGTGGTCATGAAAGCAAACGAGTTCTCCG
>JBDLIZ010000266.1:0-7139 GCA_039714615.1 Pseudomonadota bacterium
CTCCAATGCGTCCAGTGGGCTAGCCGTGCAGGGGGGTTCGGAAAAAATCACCAGCATTGGGGGGTGGGGCGCTGCGGGCACGGTGCGCGATTGTTGTAAGTATGACAATAACCTACCTATTGCTGCGTTCACAAGCGCCCCACCCCCAATGCTAAACCAAACTCCGAACCCCCCTTCGTGGCTAGCCCTTTCGACCGCGTATTAAGGTGTAAAGCAGAGTGATCACTCCCCATCCTAAAAGACCAGGAAAAGAATAAATGATTAGAAATCTATGACCCAAATCCTCGATAGAAGGCTCAACGGCAAGAACAAAAGCGCCGTCAATCGCCGGCGCTTCATCCGCCGTTTCAAGAGTCAAATCAAACAAAAGGTTTCCGAAGCCGTCAACGGACGCAGTATCACCGACATCGACAAGGGTGAAAAGGTCAATATCCCTACCAAGGACATCTCCGAACCGCTGTTTGGCCATGGCTCGGGCGGGCATCGTGAGATTATTCAGCCTGGAAACACCGATTTTATCACCGGTGACAAGATCCCCCGCCCACCCGGCTCCGGTTCGGGAAGGGGATCGAAGGCGAGTAATACCGGCGAAGGTTTGGATGATTTCGTATTCGAGCTTTCGCGCGATGAATTCCTGGAATTCTTTTTTGAGGACCTAGAACTCCCGGACATGATCAAGACCAAACTGACCACCGTCGTCGAACACAAATGGGTACGCGCCGGCTACAGTACCAACGGCATCCCCGCAAACATCAGTATCATACGGTCACTCAGAGGGGCCTTAGCGCGGCGCATCGCCATGCGTGCTCCATCCATGCACCGCTTACGCGAAGCGGAAGAAGAGATTACCTCACTCAGATCAGATAACGATGAAGACGACAGACAGCAAGCCAGGATTGCCCTGCTGGAAGAGGAGATGCGTCAGCTCAGAAAACGCATTGACAATATTCCGTTCATCGATACCTTTGACCTGCGCTACAACCACCGCATAAAGCAGCCCCAACCCAGCACTCAAGCAGTCATGTTCTGCCTCATGGATGTCTCCGGCTCCATGCATCAAAAGCGCAAAGATATCGCCAAGCGATTTTTCATTTTATTGTACCTGTTTCTAACGCGGACTTATGAACGTATCGAACTTGTATTCATTCGCCACCATACTACGGCCAAAGAGGTCGACGAAAACGATTTTTTCTATTCCCGCGAAACCGGCGGCACGGTGGTTTCTAGCGCTCTGCAACTCATGCACGATATCATTCAAGACCGTTATCCGAGCGGTGAGTGGAACATCTATGCCGCTCAGGCCTCCGACGGAGATAACTGGGAAGGCGATTCACCACATTGTCGCGAAATTTTGGCCGACAAAATCCTACCGTACGTACAGTACTTCGCCTATATCGAGATCACCCCGGATAGGCATCAGACCTTGTGGCGCGAATACGAGAAAGTTCAAAGCGTTTTCGGGAACTTTGCCATGCAAGAAATAGACGCACTGGTAAATATCTACCCCGTATTTCGTGAACTTTTCAGGAAACAAACGACATGAAGAAAAAGCTTCTCTCCGAGGGCTCGGATTGGACCTTCGAGCTGATCCAACGCTACGACGGTGAGATAGCACGTATCGCCGCAGACTTTGGTCTGGACACCTATCCGAATCAGATCGAAATCATCAATGCCGAGCAAATGATGGACGCCTACTCCTCGGTGGGCATGCCGGTCGGTTATCATCACTGGTCGTACGGTAAGCAATTCCTGTCCGTGGAACAACAGTATCGTCGCGGCCACATGGGCCTGGCCTACGAGATCGTTATCAATTCAAATCCCTGCATCGCCTATCTGATGGAAGAAAACACCATAATGATGCAGGCCCTGGTTGTCGCCCATGCCGCCTATGGCCATAATTCGTTTTTCAAAAACAATTACCTTTTCAAGACCTGGACTAATCCTGATGCCATTATCGACTATCTATTGTTCGCCAAACATTATATCGCTGATTGTGAACAACGCTACGGAGAAGAACAGGTAGAACTTATCCTCGACTCCTGCCATACCCTGATGAACTACGGCGTAGACCGTTATAAACGGCCACCTAGATTATCTATGAAGAGGGAAGAGGCTCGGCGTAAAGAGCGTGAAGAATATCTGCAATCTCAGGTCAATGACCTCTGGCGAACCCTGCCCGCACAAGGCAGGTTCAATACACCACAACAGGAAGAATGCTTCCCCGCCGAACCGCAAGAGAACCTGCTCTATTTTATCGAAAAACATGCCCCACTATTGGAACCCTGGCAGCGGGAAATCGTACGCATCGTGCGCAAGATCGCTCAGTATTTCTATCCTCAACGTCAGACCCAGGTGATGAATGAAGGCTGGGCAACCTTCTGGCACTATACCATTCTCAACCGAATGTACGATGAAGGCCTGGTTAACGATGGTTTCATAATGGAGTTCCTACAAACTCATACTAACGTTGTATACCAGCCACCTTATAACAGCGATTACTACAACGGTATCAACCCCTATGCCTTAGGGTTCGCCATGATGAGCGACCTGCGACGCATCTGCGAGCACCCCACCGATGAGGACAAATACTGGTTTCCCAACTGTGCCGGCAGCGACTGGACTCAGTGCCTGGATTTCGCCATGAAGAACTTCAAGGACGAGAGCTTTATCGCCCAGTACCTCTCCCCAAAGCTCATTCGTGACTTGAAGCTGTTTTCTGTGTTGGACGATGACACCAAGAGCAAATTAGAGATCACCGCCATCCATGACGAACAGGGCTATCGCTATATTCGCCAATCACTAGCCGAACAATACAACCTAGGCACCCGCGAACCCAATATCCAAATCTTCAAGGCTAACCGACATGGAGACCGCTCCCTCATCCTGCGTCACAACCGCCACAACCGCAGACCCCTGAGCGAATCCACCGACGAGGTACTGAAACATGTCGCCCGACTGTGGGGCTTTAACGTCTACCTGGAAGCCGTACATGAGAACAATCGGGTGGAGTTGATGCACGAGTGTCGCGTTTAGGACATGGGCTCAACACTAACAGCCTGACCCGCCTCCATATCGGAGCTTGGCGCAGCGACGATCTGTTCTTCGGTCCCCAACCCGGCGACGACCTCTACCTGCAAATGGTTTTTCATCCCCAGCTTGATAGGTTGCCGTACCAGCTCGCCATCCACCACTTTCAACACATAGTGACTACGGTCCGGCGGACAACTGTACCTCAATATTCGACGGGCAAGCCTTCCAATTTCCACTCTGGTAGTCCTCCATCAAGACGTCGTGCATCAATCCCTTTCTCTCGCAATCTGGCCACTGCATCGAAGGCCAAGACACAATGCGGCCCACGGCAGTAGGCAACGATCTCTTGTGCCGGAACAAATTCATTCAGGCGTTTTTCAAGGTCCGCCAGCGGGATGTTGATGGCGCCGGGGAGATGACCGCTGGTGTATTCCTCCGGCGGACGTACATCCAGCACCGTCACCAGGCCTTCTCGGACACGCTCCAGCAATTCGCCTACCGGTACCGGCTCCAGGCTGTCCTTCACCGTCAGATAGGTATTGACCAGTCGTTCCACCTCCGCCAAATGACGTTCCGCCACATCCCGTAACGCACTAAGCAGGGCTGTCACATCATCACCGCTCAGCCGATAGTAGACCCTCTGCCCCACCTTGCGAGTGGTCACCACGCCGGCCTGTCGCAGCTGCTGCAGGTGCTGTGAGGTATTGGCCACCGTCAGGCCGGAAACCCGGGCCAGGGCATCCACGCTACGTTCGCCCTGGGCTAGGAACTCCAGTAATTCCAGCCGATTGCCACTGCTCATCGCCTTGGCCACTCGGGCGAACTGATTGAAGAGGTCGTGTTTGAAATTTCCGGTTGACATACGGCGTCCTTTAGTATTCTATTATTCAAGTGATCAATTGAATTTTAGATTGCTACCGGGATTATAGCAAGATCAGGATTGGAGGAAACCATGAACATTCTTATCATTCTCAACGACCCCCCTTATGGCACGGAACGCAGCTATAACGGCCTGCGCCTGGCCAAGGCGCTCAGTAATACAGATGCGAAGGTAACGGTATTTCTGATGGCCGATGCGGTGGTCTGTGCAAAACGCGGGCAGCAGGTACCGCAGGGATTTTACAACATCGAACTGATGCTCAAATCCGTGATACGTAAAGGTGAGGTACTGCTCTGTGGTACTTGCATGGATGCCCGTGGCTTTACGGACGATGACATTGTGCAAGACGCCCAACGCAGCACCATGCAGGAACTGGCACAGCGCACCCTGGCAGCCGACAAGATGTTGGTGTTTTGACCTCGGTTAGCTTCATTACCCCCGCATAGGTTTCCCATACGCACACGCACAAGAGGTCAAGCAATGTTCAAGCGACTGATTTGGCTTTCAATGGATTACCCGCGCACCACGCTGCTGCTGGTGCTGCTGGCCACCCTGGCTTTCGGCTTTCAGTTCCCAAAAATCCATATCGATACCGACCCGGAGAACATGCTGCCGGCGGACCAGGCCGACCGGGTGTTCTACAATCAGGCCAAGCGTGACTTTGGCATCCATGATCTGGTCGTGCTTGGGATCACGGACCAGGCTGGGGCGTTCCGGCCGGAGACCCTGGCCAAGGTGTCGCGTATCATCGACGGCATCCTGCAGCTCCCCGGCGTCATCACGGAGGATGTGATCAGTCTGACCACCACCGACGATGTGCGCCCCAAGGCGGGGCTGCTCGAGGTCCGGCGCCTCATGGAGCAAATCCCTACCGATGCCACCCAGGCCGAGGCCATACGCGTGGCGATCGCGGACAATCCGCTGCTGACCGATAAGCTGGCCTCCCGGGACGGCACGGCGCTGGCCATTTACGTACCTATTCAGAGCAAGGACCAGGCCCACGATATCGGCGAGGCGATTGCTGAATTGGTAGCGGCTGAACTAGGACCCGGCCAAGCCTACCATCTGGCGGGACTGCCGGTGGCCGAGGACACCTTCGGCACCGAGATGTTCGTGCAGATGGGCATTCTCGCACCGGCCTGCGGCATGATGATCTTCCTGCTGCTGTGGGGTCTGTTCCGCAAGCTGACCTTCATCCTGCCGGTGATGGCCGTCTCCATGTTCGCCGTAGCCTGGTCCATGGGCCTGCTGATCGGGCTCGGCCACACCGTGCACATCATGTCCAGCATGATTCCGGTATTTATCATGCCCATCGCGGTGCTGGATTCGGTGCATATCCTCAGCGATTTCTATGACCGCTATCCACGCCTGGGCGACCGGCGCGAGACCCTGCGCCAGAGCATCAACGCCCTCTATACGCCCATGCTGTTCACTACACTGACCTCCATGGCGGGCTTCGCCTCCCTGATGCTGGCCGACATCCCGCCGGTGCAGGTGTTCGGCGGCTTCATGGCCTTTGGCATCCTGGCCGCCTTTGTGCTCACCATCATCTTCATCCCTGCATCGATCATGCTCATGCGCGAGCAGCGCCTTCGGGCCGCGTTCGGGCGGCTCGACGAAGCCGGCGGCTGGTTGGGGCGCGTACTACCGCCTTTTGGATCGGCCGCCTTCCGGCGCGCCGTCCCGATTGCACTGGCGGCGGTGGCATTGCTCGGCGTTGGACTCTATGGCGTCTCCCGTACCGTGGTCAACGACAACCCGGTCGAATGGTTTTCGCAGGGCCACCCGTTGCGCATTGCGGACCGGGAGATGAACCGCCTGTTCGGCGGCACCTACATGGCTTACCTGGTGGTGGGAGGAACGCAGACCGGGGATATCAAACGCCCGGAGGTGCTGCTCTATCTGGCTCGGCTCCAGCGCCTATTGGAACAGGACCCGGTGGTGGGCAAGACCTCGTCCCTGGCGGACATCGTCGGCCAGGTAGGTTACGTCCTTCACCACGGGGATCCCGCTCAGCGACGAGTGCCGGACAACCGGGAACAGCTGGCCCAGTACCTGTTTCTCTACCAAATGTCGGGTGACGCCGGCGACCTGGATGACTTTGTCGATTACGACTATCGCCTGGCCAACATCTGGATACAGATGCGCCAGGGCCAGAACCGTGATATGGCGCGGGTGGTCGACAGCGTGAATGCATTCATGACCATGGAGCCGCCACCCACCGGGATCTCGGTGAGCTGGTCTGGTCTCACCTATATCAACAAGGTGTGGCAGGACGAGATGGTGTGGGGAATGATGAAGGCGGTTCTGGTCGGCTTCGCCGTGGTGCTGGCCATGATGGTGCTGCTGCTACGCTCGGTCACCCTGGGGCTGCTCTCCATGCTGCCGCTGACCTTCGCCATCACCCTTTCTTACGGCCTTGCCGCCCTGCTGGGTAAGGAGTACGACATGCCCCTGGCAGTCTGCTCGACGCTGACCCTGGGGCTGTCCATCGACTTCGCCATCCACTTCGTGCAGCGCTTCAGGACTTATTTGCGGGAATCGGAAGGCGACCCCGGAACAAGTCCGGGGCAGGTTCTGAGCACCGCCAACCGAACCATGTTCGGTGAACCGGCCCGGGCCATCGCCCGCAACGCGCTGGTGGTGGCAGTGGCCTTCCTGCCGCTGGCGCTCTCACCACTCGGTCCCTACAAAACCGTGGGAGTTTTCTTCGCTCTGTTGATGAGTTTCACCGCCTTGACCACCCTGGCGCTATTGCCGGGGTTACTGCGGCTGACCCACGGTCGGCTGTGGGTAACAAAGGCTAATTGAAGGAGGTTACGAAGATGCAATGCACAACAACGGCAATCTGGCTAGCCGCGGGACTGATGGCCCTGCTCAATGGTGCCGCGGGATCAGCCGCTACACAACCAACGGCTGACAAAATCGTGGCCCGCTCCCTGGAAACTTTCTATTACGCCGGCAAAGACCAGCGCGCCCGGATCTCCATGCGCCTGATCAACTCCCAGGGCAAGCAGCGGAGGCGCGAGATGACCCTGCTGCGCAAAAATCTGGGCACCGGCGGGGAACAGCGATACTACATCTACTTCCACGCACCCGCGGATGTTAAGGGAACCGCCTTCATGGTCTGGAAGTACCCCGCCAGGGAGGACGACCGCTGGATCTTCATTCCGGCTATCAAGCTGGTGCGGCGCATCGCCGCCGACGACAAACGCTCCTCCTTCGTGGG